>NZ_FXTM01000012.1 GCF_900182585.1 Balnearium lithotrophicum
GGTTTTTCCGCACCAGTAGAGGTATTTGACGTCTATGAGGACTGTTCCGGGTTTATCGGCTCTAAGTCCTCTTCTGGTGCGGTTCTTTTTCCCTATTTGTTTTCTTTTCTTAAAGTTCCATGTGAGTTTTCTGGTTCTTTCTATTAGATTGTTTCTCTTTAAAACTCTGTAGATGGTTGAAGGAGAGACTTTTATGTTGAGGTATTTTTCTATAAAGACTGATATTTTTTCTTTGCTCCAGGTAGGGAATTTTTCCCTCACTGTGATTATGAGAAGTTCAAGTTCTGGTTCTATCTGAGGTTGTCTTACTCTGTGAGGTCTTTTGTTTCTGTCTTTGAGGCCTTCTAAACCGTACTTTTTGTATCTATTTTTCCACTTGTAGAAGGTGGTTGGACTTATTCCGAAGTATCTGCAGGTTAGTCTTGCATTTTGGTGTTTTTCGTAATGTTGAATCCATTTAAGTCTTTTTCTCACGTTTGGGTCTTTTGTTAGGTCGAGTTTGGTTTTTATTTTCGTTCCTCTTTTGATTGTTTTTTTGAAGGGTGTATTTGATATGTGCAGGGATGCACCTTTGAATTTCTTTAATTGTTTCATTGGTGGACACCTCCTTTTGTTGGAGTTCAAATCTTATTTTAGGGTGTCCACCTTCTTTCTGAACTTCAACAGCTTAATCCTCTTAACTTTACGTAATATGTCAAATAGTATATCGGGTTAAACTCAAGTCCAACGTAGCCTGAAACTATTAGTGCGCCTGTAGATTCCGACGTGTAACCATTTGAATACTTCTTATTCGCTACTTTTACCTCTGAGTGAAAAAGGTTAACGTTTGGACCTATTTCAAGTTTTAAACCGTTGTTATTAAAGTAATTCAAAGGTTGGTAGTAAAAGGTTAAATTAAAATCATCTATGTCCAACTTAGAGGATACAGGGTCGCCTTTTGAAAAGGAAGTGTCCTTGAATGTAAAGTCCTTTGAGGCTTCTCCATGACCTGAAAAGTGTAACTTTCTGTATTCAACCCTAAAATCAGGAATAAAGGGAACGTTTTCAAGTGAGTAGAAGCCAGAGTAGCCAATGGTTCTTGAGAGATGGAGGTCTCCTTTTAATCCTGGTTTACCACTTCCATTTTTATCTTCAACTGTTCCGTGGGGAGTAAGGTTACAGAGATTAAGGTTTAGATATTCTATTGTAGCAGCTTTAATTTTGGATGGTACTGGAAATACGTTCGTAAGGAAAAGAATTATAAAAAATTTCACTACTGTTTTTAACATTTTCTTTACTCCTCTTATTTTCAAGAATTTTATTGTAAGCCAACTTGAGGAGACTTAAGAAATCTTGAGATTCAAAGGGAGCTAATGCCCAACCTATAATAACTTTAAGTTTATCCTCCATTAAATTCTCCAGTCTTCTTTTAATTCTGTTCTCTATAATACTTACCGATACTACAGAGTTTGTATTAATAGCCGCTATGTACAAATCACCAGCTGCCTTGAATATTGTATCTGTCGGACGAAATGAGTTAGCAATAACCGTATCAATTTCAAATTTTTTAGATTCAGGTATTTCCTCTATGTTTTCTATGTTTATTACTACGATGTAGGTTTTGTAATTTCCAAATTGACTTCTGTTTAGGAAACGGGAGACTTTCCAGTTAAATTTTTCGAAGTTATCAAAAATAAATTTTTCCATAACCTCTTCCCCTCAATTTATACTTAATAATATCATAAGGTATATCCATTTTCTATATAAAGTAAGTATTGAGAAAATTGATGACCAATTCCTCAACAGGACGTATAATCAAATAGAACCAAATTTGAGGATTCCATGATTCTTTACCCTACGTTGGTTCTCGACAAAACCTATACCCCTGTAACAATTTTTTCCCACAAAAAGGCCTTCCTTTTGGAGCTCCTCAACAAGTGTGAAGTTTTAGAGCACTACGAACGTATTAAACTCCACTCTCCATCCTGTGAATTTCCCGCTCCCCTCGTTATAAAGATACCGGTTCTTTTTAGGCACTGGCAGAGCTCCCCAACAAGGAGGGCTCTCTTCATAAGAGACAACTTTACATGCGCTTACTGCGGAAAGACCGTTAAGGACAACGAGGCAACTGTTGACCATTTAGTTCCCAAAAGCAGGGGTGGAAAGTGGGAGTGGGAAAACCTTGTAACATCCTGCTCAGAGTGTAACCAGAGAAAGGGAAACAGGACACCAAAGGAGGCAGGTATGGAACTCCTCTTCAAACCCAAAAGGCCATCGACCATCCAGATTGCACTGAACAGGTGGAAATCGAAGTTCAACGAAGAGTTTTTGAGAGCTCTCTCAACTTACGGGATTAGAAGTATAAACGTTAGTATAGGGTAAGCTCCCAAAGGAGCCTACCTCTCAATCCAGTAGTTTGGAGCTTCCTTGGTTATTATCACATCGTGAACGTGGGATTCCTTTAGTCCTGCAGATGTTATCTTCACAAATCTTGCCTTCCTTCTCATCTCCTCAATGTTTACAGCTCCACAGTAACCCATTCCAGCCCTTAAACCTCCAACTAACTGGTGAATCGTATCTGCAAGTGGGCCCCTGTACGGAACCATTCCCTCAATACCCTCTGGAACTAACTTCTTCTCCTCAACCTCAGACTGGAAGTACCTATCCTTACTTCCCTTCTTCATTGCACCTAAGGAACCCATTCCCCTGTAAACCTTGTAGCTTCTTCCCTGGTAGAGAATTACCTCTCCGGGAGCCTCTTTAGTTCCCGCAAAGAGGCTTCCAATCATTACCACTCTTGCACCGGCACCTATGGCCTTTGCAATGTCTCCTGAAAACTTTATACCACCATCAGCAATTATTGAAACGTCGTACTTGTCTGCAACCTTTGAACACTCCGCAACTGCCGTTAGCTGCGGAACTCCAACTCCTGCAACAATTCTCGTTGTGCAGATTGAACCGGGTCCTATTCCAACCTTTACAGCATCCGCTCCGGCCTTGATGAGCGCCTCCGTTGCTTCGGGTGTTGCAACGTTTCCAGCAATTATGTCCATATTGGGGAAAAGTCCCTTCAACTTCTCTACAGTTTCAAGAACTCCTTTCGAGTGTCCATGGGCAGTGTCTATAACGATAACGTCAACTCCGGCCTCTATTAGAGCTTCAGCCCTCCTTACTGCCTCGGGACCAACGCCAACTGCTGCTCCAACCCTTAACCTTCCCAATTCATCCTTGCAGGCGTTTGGATACTTCTCCCTCTTTTCAATGTCCTTAATTGTTATAAGTCCCTTCAGATATCCATTTTCATCAACGACGGGAAGCTTTTCAATCTTGTACTTGTGGAGTATCTCCTTAGCCTCCTCAAGGGTAGTTCCAACGGGAACGGTTATAAGGTTTTCCCTTGTCATTACCTCTTCTATTTTCTTTGAAAAGTCCCTGACAAACCTGATATCCCTGTTTGTTATTATTCCTAAGAGCTTACCACTGTTATCAACAACCGGAAGTCCAGAAATCTTGTACTTTCTCATCAGGTTCTCTGCTTCCGATATTGTCTGGTCGGGTCTTACGGTGACCGGCTTTACTATCATCCCGCTCTCAGACCTTTTAACTCTATCAACCTCCTCTGCCTGCTCCTCAATTGACATATTTTTATGAATAATTCCAATTCCCCCTTCCCTTGCTATTGCAATTGCAAGTTCGGCCTCGGTAACGGTGTCCATGGCCGCACTCATTATCGGAATGTTGAGAGTTATTCTCTTTGTCAATCTCGTCCTAACGTCAACCTGAGTTGGAAGAACTTCAGAGTAGTTTGGAACCAATAGAACGTCATCAAAGGTAAGGGCTTCCTTTACCTCTCTATCGAGCATATTTTCCTCCTTGAAAACTTTAGGGAATTATAGTTTTACTGGTAGAATTGAGCAAGTAGGAGGTGAATGTTGTCGAAGGAAAAGCTCTGGGGTGGGAGATTCAAGGAGAGTACAAACGAATTAGTAGAGGCGTTTACAGAGTCCGTCTCTTACGATAAACGGTTGGCTCCATTTGACATAGCAGGAAGCGTTGCCCACGTAAAGATGCTCGAGAAGCAGGGAATTTTAAAAAAGGAGGAGGCAGAGAAAATAATTTCCGGTCTAAATGAAATTTTAAAGGAGATTGAAGGGGGAAAGTTTGAGTGGAAGAGGGAACTTGAAGACGTCCATATGAACATTGAGAAGAGGTTAACTGAAAAGGTCGGCCCTGTGGGAGGAAAGCTCCATACAGGACGCTCAAGGAATGACCAGGTTGCAACGGATGTGAGGCTCTACGTTAGGAAGGAGATTGAGGAGATTTTGGAGCTCCTCAAGAACCTGAGAAGGGCATTTGTAAAGCAGGCCGAGGAGAACTTGGACGTTGTAATGCCGGGATACACACATCTACAGATTGCCCAGCCCGTTCTCTATTCACACCACATGCTTGCATACTACTGGATGTTCAAGAGGGACGAGGAGAGGTTCAAGGACACCCTGAAGAGGGTAAACGTTTCCCCTTTGGGCTCTGCAGCACTTGCAGGAACGAGCTATCCTCTCGACAGGGAGTTTACTGCAAAGCTCTTAGGTTTTAGTGGAGTTACAAGAAACAGCATGGATGCTGTTAGTGATAGGGACTTTGTTGCAGAGACAATTTTTAACTGTGCAATGGTTATGATGCACCTTTCAAGGCTTTCGGAGGAGTTAGTTCTCTGGTCAACGGAGGAGTTTGGTTTTATAGAGCTCCCCGACGCCTTCTGCACGGGAAGTTCAATTATGCCCCAGAAGAAAAACCCCGACGTTTCTGAGCTAACGAGGGGAAAGACTGGAAGAGTTTACGGAGATTTGGTTGCAATACTAACAGTTCTAAAGGGGTTACCCCTTACCTATAATAGGGACCTTCAGGAGGACAAGGAACCACTTTTTGATGCAATAGATACGGTTAAACTCTCTCTAAAGGTGAATGCTTTGATTGTTGAGGGAATGAAGCCTAAAAAGGAGAGAATGAGAGAGCAGGCCAGAAAGGGATTTTCTCTGGCAACTGACGTTGCCGACTACCTTGCAAAGAAGGGGGTTCCTTTCAGGGAAGCCCACAGAATTGTAGGAGAACTGGTTTCGTACTGTTTGGATAGGGGAAAAACGTTAGAGAATTTATCCTTGGAAGAATTTAAAAAGTTCTCGGATAGGTTCGATGAGGACGTTCTATCACTTATGAGCGTTGAGGGTTCAATAAACAGCAGAAACATAACAGGTGGAACTGCGAGGGAACAGGTAGAGAGGGAAATAAAGGAAATTAAGGAAGAAGAAGGATTTTAACTGGAGGTTAAAATGGTTAAGTTTGAACCCTCCTTTTTCAAGGAGAGAAACAGGGATATAGATGAGGTTACACTGAGGGCAATAGCGAGGGAGGTTAGAAAGGACATTTTGAAGATGACCTCCGAGGCCCAATCGGGTCACCCCGGTGGGGCAATGTCCGCTGCAGACATAATTGTGACACTATACTACTACAAGATGCGCCACGACCCTGAAAATCCCAAGTGGGAGGATAGGGACAGGTTCGTTTTATCCAAGGGACACGTCTGCCCTGCACTCTACTCTGTCCTTGCAAGGACCAGCTACTTTCCATTAGAAAAGCTCCACGAGTTTAGGAAAATTGATGGAAGCCTTCAAGGACATCCGGACATGAAGAAGACTCCCGGAATTGAGATAAGTACAGGCTCACTTGGACACGGAATAGGCGCTGCCGTAGGAATGGCTTTAGGTTTAAAGTTAAACAAGAGCGACAGTACCGTTTACTGTATGATTGGTGACGGAGAGGCCCAGGAGGGAAGCGTTTGGGAAGCCTCAATGGCAGCTTCCCACTATAACTTGGACAACTTGGTTGTAATACTTGACAACAACAATCTGCAGATAGACGGCCCCGTTGATGACGTTATGTCAATTTACCCAGCCATGGAAAAGTGGAGGGCCTTCGGCTGGCACGTAATTGAGATAGACGGCCACAACTTCAGGGAGATAATTGGGGCCCTCGACGAAGCTGACAACGTTAAGTTCAAGCCTACAATGATTGTCGCTAAAACTGTTAAGGGTAAAGGCGTTTCGTTTATGGAGAACAGGGCTGAGTGGCACGGAAAGGCTCTACCGCCGGAGCTCCTTAAGGAGGCACTAAAAGAGTTGGGTGAGATTGTTTAAGGAGGAAACCTATGGAAAAGGTGAGTTTGAGGGATACCTACGGTGAGGTTTTGGTTGAACTTGGAAGGGAGGATGACAGAATTGTAGTTTTGGATGCAGACCTTTCCGGTTCAACAAAAACGGCAAAGTTTGCAAAGGCATTTCCGGAGAGATTCTTCAATATGGGAATTGCGGAACTGAACATGATGAATACGGCTGCAGGCCTTGCAACAACCGGAAAGATTCCCTTCGTCAGTACGTTTGCCATTTTTGGAACGGGAAGGGCTTGGGAAGCTGTAAGGCAGACAATCTGCTATCCCAACCTAAGCGTTAAAATAGTCTGCACCCACGGTGGAATCACAGTTGGGGAGGATGGAGCAAGTCACCAGGCCTTAGAGGATGTTGCAAACATGAGAAACATTCCCAATATGAGGGTAATCGTTCCTGCGGATGACGTTGAAACGAGGCAGGTAATAAGAAAGATAGCCTATACAGATGGTCCCTTTTACGTAAGGCTTTCGAGGGAGAAATTTCCAAGGATTTTTGATGAAAACTACGAATTTGAAATTGGAAAGGGACACGTTTTAGTTGAGGGAAAGGATGTTACGGTAGTATCAAATGGAGTTATGACCTCATTTGCCCTCCTTGCAGCTGAAAACTTAGAAAGGGAGGGAATATCCGTTGAGGTTATTCACATGCCAACGGTTAAGCCAATAGACGTTGAGCTTATTGTAAAATCTGCTCAGAAAACGGGGGCAGTTGTAACTGCAGAGGAGCACTCAATAATCGGTGGGCTTGGTTCAGCAGTTGCAGAGGTTTTGGTTGAAAACTACCCCGTTCCAATGGAGAGGTTGGGAACTCCGGACGTGTTTGGAAGGTCTGGAAAGGGATGGGAGCTCCTCCACTACTTTGGGCTTGATGAAAAGGGAATAGAGAAAAAGGTTAAAAAAGTCCTTGAGAGGAAGAGATGAAAAAGGGATATCTCAAAACGCTCTTCTTTGGGTTCATCTTTATTTTTCTGTTTTTAGTTGGAAAAACAACTCTATCCTCTGCCGTTGACTCCAACGAAAGTGAGCTAAAGTACATAAGGCTCTTTATGGAGGTGTACCAGCTTGTTAAGGAGAGGTACGTCGAGGAGAAAAAGCCGAAGGAGCTCTTTGAGGGCGCAATAAAGGGGATGCTGAATAGATTAGACCCCCACTCCACCCTTTTTACTCCGGACCAACTTAAGGAGTTTCAGATAGAGACCTCAGGTGAATTTGGAGGTCTTGGAATACAGATTACAAAAACGAAGGATGGAAAGCTCTTAATTATTGCTCCAATAGAGGATACACCTGCCTACAGGGCTGGAATAAAGCCAGGGGACATAATTGTCAAGATTGACGGTAAAGATGTTACTCCCGATATGAGCCTCTCTGAGGCTGTAAAAATTATGAGGGGTAAGCCGGGAACGAAGATAACAATCTGGATATGGAGAAAAGGGTGGTCTGAACCCAAACCATTTACGATAACAAGGGCCGTTATAAAGATAAAGAGCGTTAAGTACAGAATGCTCCCCGGCGACATTGGATATATAAGGTTTACGATGTTCCAGAGGAACTCTGTTGAAGAGTTTAAGAAGGCTTTGGAACATTTAAGGAAGGATAAGGAGCTCCAGGGAATAATCGTTGACGTAAGAAACAATCCTGGAGGACTTCTTGACTCTGCCGTTGCTATAAGTGACTACTTCCTACCAAAGGGTAAACTTATCGTTTATACAAAAGGTAGAATTCCTGAAAGCATCAAGAAGTACTACTCCCTAAATCCTCCAATTATTCCTACAGACATTCCCGTTGTTATGTTGGTTAACGGTGGAACTGCAAGTGCTGCCGAGATTCTAACTGGAGCCCTCAGGTACAATAACAGGGCCATAGTAGTCGGAGAAAAGACATTCGGAAAGGGTTCCGTTCAGACCCTCTATCCTTTAGACATGGGTTACGCTGTAAAGATTACAACTGCCAAGTACTACATGCCCAACCATAAGTGTATAGATGGAAAGGGAATAGAGCCAGATATCGTGGTTAAACTTTCAAAGAAGGACATTGAAACCCTTAAAAGTGAGTTTAAGGAGATGGAGGAGCACCCAGAAAAAACCGAGGAAATAAGGAAGAAACAGGAGAAGAGAATAGACAACCAGTTAAGGAGAGCTATAGAGGTAATCAAGGAGATTCACCTAATAGAGAAAATGGAGGGTAAGAAGGCATCTTGATATTCACCCTTCACGGCTGGAGCTTTGATAGGAGGGTTTGGGAAGGAACTCTCTTTGAAAAAGGAATACACTTGGAGCTCCCCGGTCACGGGGAGTCTCCATTTAAATCAAGAAAATTAGTTGAGCTCTCAGAGGAAATCGGGAAAATTCTCCCTCAAAATTCAGTTTTGGTTGGATGGTCCTTAGGTTCTACCGTTTCCCTTTTAATTTCCCACCTATTTCCGGAGAAAATTGAGGAAATCCACCTATTTTCACCTACCCTCAAGTTTTCTGGAATTTCTCAACCGAAGGTCGTAGTTGAAAGGTTTATCCGAAAACTCAGGAGAAACTTTAAGAAAACCGTTACTGAGTTTAGAGGGCTCTGTTCAAATGAGAAGTCCCCTCTACCAAACTTGGAGATAGAAACTTCAACGGAACTACTTATAGATTTCTGTCATTTTGACTTAACTCCTTACGTAAGGGGAATCTCTCAGCCCGTTAAAATCTTTGTTGGAGAAAGGGACAGAATAACAGGATTGGAGGGAGCTCTCTCACTGTTTAAAAATTTAAAAAGAGCTGAACTTTTGGTTTTTCCCGATGCAGACCACCTTACCGTTCTGGGGAAACTTTCCTCCTGATTCCCTGTTCCCTGTGCTCTACAAAAATCTCAAACTGAGGAAATTCCTCAGCCACCCTTTTAGAAAGGGCCTCTGCAAAGACAACCGACCTGTGCTGACCACCTGTACAGCCAACTGCATAGGTTATGTAGGCTTTTCCCTCGTTCTCGTAGAGGGGAATTGTTGTTTTGACGAATTCTAAAATTATCTGAAAGATTCTCTTTGACTCCTCATGCTTCATTACAAACTCCTCGACCTCCCTGTCCATTCCGGTTTTTGGTTTTAGTTCAGGAATAAAGTGGGGATTCGGGAGGAACCTTACATCAAAAACGTTATCGGCAGACTGGGGAATACCGTACTTAAACCCAAAGGATAGAAAGTTTATCTTCAGCTGAGGTTTTCCCGTTTGAAGTAATTTTTTTATGAGTTTCTTTAGGTCGTGGTAGTTGAGGTTTGACGTGTCAATTACCTTATCAAAGTACTCCTTTAGCTCTCCATAAAGTTTCTTTTCAAGCTCTATCAGCTTCTCAATACTTTCTCCTTCGTAGTACTTTTCAAATGGATGGGGTCTCCTTGTTTCCTTAAATCTGTTTATCAGAATGGAGTTATCGGCGGTAAAGTACCAGATTTCAACGTTTGGATACCTCTCCTTGAGCGATGTAAAGAGCTCTTTCGCTCTCTTCCTAAACTCAGGGTTTCTAACATCAACAACTAAAGCCGCTTTTTCAACCTCAGGACTCTGCTCTATTAGGTTCATAATTTCAGGAACAAGGGAAGGAGGTACGTTATCGATGCAGTAAAATCCCAAATCCTCTAAGTGTTTCACTGCACTTGATTTTCCTGCTCCAGCTTCTCCCGTTAAAAGTATTACCTTTTTCACTTCCCTATCTCCATAACCCTTACTCTGTTCATGTAGAATTCAGGAACAAAAAGTTTACCCTTGTAATAACCTATATCTGCCGGTGATATTAATCCCGAAGCTACAAGCTTAACTTTACCATTCTTCAAACTGTAAATCTTTCCAGCAGAAAAGTCTGAAAAGAGAATTGTCCCATCTTCAGTAACAACAACCCCATCAAGGTTCTCAAATCCCGAAGCTAAAACCTTTATCTCTCTGTTTTTGTCAACCTCTAAAACCTTACCTCCTCCCCAGCTTACAACAATCATCCTTCCATCTGGAGTAAATGCTATCCCGTTGGGACCCTCCAACTTGGAGCTCCTTAAAAACTCCTTAACAGAATAGGTTTTACCATCGATTTCATAAATGGTATTTGTTTGAGTATCTGAGACGTAAACCTTTCCCTTAAAAGAGCAAGAATCGTTTAAGAACTTTGCTCCAGGAATTTTTACCTCCCTTTCAAACCTTCCACTCTCTGGGTCTGCAACGACAACCCTATCTATGTCCGTAACAAAGAGCTTTCCGCTACAGAAGGTTACCCCTTTGGGAGCGTTAAGCCCTGTAACAAACTTAAGTTTCTCAACCTTTCCGTTTAAATCTGCAAGTGCGACAAATCCATCCCCGTCCTTTTTATCAGGAGGTAGGTTGCCGATGTTTGAAATGTAAATGTGACCTTTATAGTACTGTGCACTTTCAGGGGTTTTTAATCCCTGATTTATGTTGAACAGAAAAACAACGGTCGTTAAAAATAGCGTAAACCCTGCCACTATCCCCATTTTAGCTTCTCCCTCAATGTTTGATAGTAGGACTTGTTAGGGTCTCTCAGTATCAAAAGGTCGTAGGGGGAGCGGGTTATCTCTATCGTGTCTCCAACGCGGAGCTCTATCCCCTCCTGACCGTCAAATATGACCATAACGTTCTCACTTTCGGTTTTTAACCTCGCACTCAAACAGGTCTCACCACTTAAAACTAAAGGCCTTAACGTAAGTGTGTGGGGACAGATGGGAGTTAGGAGCATTGCATTCAAGGTCGGGTAAATTATCGGTCCACCTGCAGAGAGGGAATAGGCAGTTGAACCTGTTGGGGTTGCAACTATAACGCCATCACCTCTAAAGGTCGTTACGTAGTCCTTACCAGCAGTTACTTCAACCTCTATTATTCTTGCCAAAGTATCCCTCTTTATTGCCACCTCATTTACACACCTGTATATTGAAACGTGGCCGTTCCTCCTTAAAACCTTAACTCTCAGGACAGGTCTGTTTTCAACTACAAACTCTCCCTTTAGAACTCTCTCTATACACTCCTCAATTTCATCTATGGTTATTTCAGCCAAAAAGCCAAGTGTCCCAAAGTTTATTCCCAAAATTGGAACTGGTCTCTTGTCAACTAACTTTGCAACGGTTAAAAACGTTCCATCCCCCCCCAAAACCAGAATAAGCTCAACCTTGTCGGGAAGGAGGAGCCTGTCTATAACCTTTATCTTCTCAAACTCTGAACACCAATTTATTCCCACAAGCCGACACGTCTCCTCGTCTGTAAATACCTTTACTCCACTTTCAAGGAGTTTCTTTGAAACCCTTTTAAATCCCTCTCCACTCTCGGGCTTTGTGGGGTTTGCAACGATTCCTACCTTTTTAAAAACCGGCTGCCTTTCTCCTGTCATCTCCTTCCACCTTAACTATTTGGCACATATCATAAAGTCTTGACTCCGTTCTCTCGTCAAACTTTGCAAGAAACGAGTCTGAGGAGTAGGTATCAAACCTTAAATTTGTTGTAATTACCGTTGGCAAACTCTGGGTGTACCTGTAATTGACGATTTCAGATAGAATGTCCTTTGCCCAATCCGTATTCCTTTCGGCTCCTACATCGTCGAGTATGAGGAGTGGAACTTTCCTAACAGAGTCGAGTATTTCTGAGGAGGAGGTTCTGCTTTCGTAGGAGCTCTTTAGGTCTAAAAGGAGTCCCCTAAAGTCACAGAATATTCCCCTAAGCCCCTTAAACTCAATTATGTTTTGAAGGGTTGCTACTGCTAAGTGAGTCTTTCCGGTTCCTGGAGGACCGTAGAGGAGTATTCCCTTACTTACAAAGGGAAACTGGAAGAAGAATTCCTTACATACTTTTAGAGCTCTAAACTGGTACTGATTTTGAGGCTGATAGTTTTTAAACCTGCACTTTCTGTACCTTCTGGGAATTCCGGAGGATGCAAGAAATTCTTTGCTAAACTTCTTAAACTGACAGCGGCATCTTCTTGCAAACCTCTTTCCCCTTACCTCCTCAATAACCCAACCAGTACCCTTACAAATTTGACACTCCAATATTTACCTCGTAGATTTTCCTAACAAGTCTAATTATAGTCCTCAAAGGAGAGAAAATGGATTTAGTCGAAAAAGTGATAAGTGGAGAAAGAATCAACGAGAAAGAAGCGTTGGAACTTCTAAGGAACTTTGACCTATTAACGTTAGGACATCTTGCAAATTACGTTAGAAATAGAATCCACCCTGAAAGGGAAGTTACGTTTGTCATAGATAGAAATATTAACTACACAAACATCTGCATATGTAAGTGTAGGTTCTGTGCCTTTTACAGGGAAAAGGGAGCTCCCGATGCCTACGTTATAGACAGAGAAACCCTAAGGGAAAAGATTAGAGAAACAGTTGAGTTAGGCGGTACTGCAATCTTACTCCAGGGAGGGCTTCACCCAGACCTCAAAATTGACTACTATGAAGAACTCCTCTCCTTTATAAAAGAGGAGTTTCCACAGATTCACATCCACGGATTTTCTGCTCCAGAGATTGTTCATATCTCGAGAGTTTCTAACCTCTCCATAGAGGAAGTAATAGAAAGGTTAAAGAGGGCTGGACTCGGTTCAATTCCTGGAGGAGGAGCCGAAATTCTGGTTGATAGAGTGAGGGAGAGGATTGCCCCTAACAAGGCAAAAACAGGGGAATGGTTAAACGTTCATAGAACTGCCCACAGGTTAGGACTGAGGACGACTGCAACAATGATGTTCGGAAGTTTAGATACTGACGAAGATATTGTTGAACACTTGAGGGTTGTAAGGGAGCTTCAGGATGAAACTGGAGGATTTACTGCATTTATTCCTTGGAGTTACCAACCTGACAATACGGAGCTTGGAAGGGTGGTTAAGGAGAAAGCAAGTGGAGAAAAATATTTAAGGGTTTTAGCCGTATCGAGAATTTATCTGGACAACGTTGAAAATGTTCAGGCTTCATGGGTTACTCAAGGAGGAAAAGTTGCTCAAGTGGCACTAAAGTTTGGAGCTAACGATTTTGGCTCTCTGATGATAGAGGAGAACGTTGTTGCAGCTGCAGGTGTCAAGTTCAGAATGCCACTTTCAGAAATAGTAAGGCTCATAAAGGATGCAGGTTTTACTCCTGTTCAAAGGGATACATTATACAGAAAAGTTAGATTTTTCTATTAGAATCTCCTTTACCTGTTTTACATAATTTTTAACCAGGTAGTTCAACAAATTAAAACTTGAACTTTCTATTTTACACCCTAATATAACTCCACTCTTTTCCTCTTCTCTTCTTAAAACTCTAAGGGTTAGTATTTTACTTCTATGCTGAAGAGTTAAAACTTGATTCGGTTTGATATCTACATTCTTTTCAAAAAAGAGTTTAACTCCACCTAAACTCATATCAAGTATGAATGCGTCTATATTTAATTCCAAAACTTTAAATTTCTCCTGTATACAGACAGCTATTCTTTCAAATAATCTTTTTTCATCTAATACTTCATCATCAAGAGTAATTACATGAACAATATTGTTTATTATTTCTTTAATTCTTGCTCTCAGCAATCTCTTGGTTCTTTTTTCATCCTTGTAGATATAAAATTCTTTATTTAGAAGAATTTTCTCAACTCCTGGAGGAAGAAAATTGAAAGCTTTTATAGTATTATCCGACATCTCTAAAACATCAAAACTTAGAAGAATAGGTAGAGTTATCTCTACTTCATTTAAACAACTAATTTTTTTATAAGTTACTCCGTCCAATCTCATTTATTCTTCCTTCATCTTTTCGATGATTTCCTCAAAATTCTCTATAACAGTTTCAATAAGGCTTTCGAATTTTTCAAAGTCCTTTTCTTGTAGTTCCCTCCTCTTAATCTTGTTAAATATCTCCTTAGCAGTGTTAAAGGTTAACGTTAGGTTCTCCTCAAGGTTGTTTATCGACTCAGAGAGTTTCATGTTCTTGATAAATTTAAGCCTCTTTACAATCCAGTCCTTCAAGGGAGACTGGTCAAAATCCAAGAGGACAGGATTTTCTAAAGCGTTTGGTAGCCTTGCAAGCCAGTCAGAAAACAGTTCAATACCTTCAATAACAACTGACAAATCTCCAATATTAAAGTAAGAAATATTTTCATGAACTGTTTTAACAGATGACCTTGTTCTGATTATCTTTTCTTGAAGCTTTTTAAATACGTTTTGGAATCTCGAAACTTCTGTATTTATAGTCGATATATTTTCC
Source organism: Balnearium lithotrophicum (assembly GCF_900182585.1). NCBI lineage: Bacteria > Pseudomonadati > Aquificota > Aquificia > Desulfurobacteriales > Desulfurobacteriaceae > Balnearium > Balnearium lithotrophicum. The sequence goes on from NZ_FXTM01000012.1 coordinate 14,385, forward strand.
CTAACAGTATCGAGAGCCCCGACCTGTTGATTTATAGAAAAGAGCACCTTGTTTGTAACTTCAATTAAGGACTCTACAGATGCCCTTATTCCTTTGAGAACTTCCTCTGTTCTTGCCATTTCAGACTTAACTTTTATAGCCTCAGAAGCCCTTTCTTCCAAATCGTTAGAGAAGGACTCAATAAGGGATATTATCGTGCCCACTATATTACCTATCTCTTCAGCAGAGGAAACAGTTCTTGAAGCTAACTTTCTAACTTCCTCAGCTACAACTGCAAAACCTCTTCCTGCCTCACCTGCCCTTGCTGCCTCTATAGCTGCGTTAAGGGCAAGGAGATTGGTTTGGTCAGCAATTCCTTTTATAGTTTCAACAACATCCTGTATTTTGACAGAACTTTGCTGAAGTTCCTCTATTCTCTCCTTCAATCTTATAACCTTATCAGCTAAAAGCTGAACATCGTTGACAGAACGGGAAACAATTTCCTTCCCTTTTTCAGTTTCCTTGTCAACTCTCTTTACCTCTTCGGAAGAGGTATTAATAAGCCTGTTAACATCAGAGATAGACTCGGCCAAAACTTCCGATGAAATGGAAAGCTCTACGAATTTTTCATGGATTTCCTTGTTTCTCAAATCTGTATTGAAAAGCTCGGCAACTAAGAAGCTTGCATCACTGGAAACTTTAGATGAAAGAGCCTCAAGTTCCTTAAAGGTTTCTCTAATCCAGTTGAGAAATCTATTGAACTCTGAAGCGAGTTCTCCTAGTTCGTCCTGTTTTTTAACATTAAGTTTTTGGGTTAAGTCTCCCTTCTCTATTTTCTTCATCGTTTCTATCATTTCACTTAGGGGAGCAACTATAGCTCTGTAGGTACTTAGAGCTCCAATTCCTATAATAAACAGGCTGAAGAGAGGAATAATTCTTACTACAGTTGCTGCCAACGAAAGTACAGAGTCTGCACTCTGCTCTATGTTTTTTTCAATGTTCAGAAGCTCTTTTTCTATTAAAGCTATATCCTTCTCAATTTGTGAAGCTGGAGCTCCATTTACCAATTTTGAAATGATAGAAAGGGTTGTTGTGTATGCATTAACCACTTCGGGAGAGGAAAATTTGGATAATTCGTTAACTTTCTCCTCCAAAATTTTTGCAGCTTCACTTCTCTTGTTCTGTTCAAGTAGAACCTCTACCTTAGGTAAACTCTTTTCTACACTTTCTATAACTTCTGCTTTTTGATTTATCTCTTTATATTTCTCTATTTTGTGGTAAGCAAACTCAGTAAGAATTAGAATAATTAAAACTTCTATTACAAGAGACACCACCAATTTTGTTTTTATTCTCATAACTCCCTCTCTGTGAACGGATTTAATTTATTATCCGAAAAAAATTCGTATAATTCAATAGCTTTCAAAGGAGGGAAGCTTGGAAAAGAGCTTTAAATTAAAGATTGAAAAGTTGGTCTACGGTGGAAGGGGGCTTGGAAGGATAAACGGCAGAGCAGTCTTTGTTCCCTTCACAGCTCCCGAGGATGTTGTCTTGGTTGAAGAGAGGAGCAGAAAGAGTGGTTACAGTGAGGCTGAAGTAGTAAAAATCTTGAAAAGGAGCCCTTACAGGGTTAAGCCTAAATGTCCCTACTTTGGGAAGTGTGGAGGGTGTGACTGGCAACACATCCCCTACGAGAAACAGGTTGAGTTTAAAAGGGATATTTTAGAGGAGAACCTTCAAAAAATTGGGAAAATAAAAAAACCAAACATAGATGAGGTTATCCCGTCTCCCTCTTCCTGGAACTACAGGAACAGGGCTCAGATAAAGGTTAAGAAAGGAAAGGTTGGTTTCTTTGAGAAAAACTCCCACCAAGTAGTTGATATAGACAGCTGTCCCCTTTTAAAGGAGGATATTTCAGGAATATTTCCAAGACTAAAAAAACTTTTAAGGGAAATTCCTACAGAGCCTTTAGAGTTTCACGTCTACTCTTCCGGAAAAGATGAAGTTTTATTAAAGATTATTTTTCCAAAGAGATTCAAGAGATTCGAAATTCCACTCAGTAAATTAAAAGGCATTTTAGGTGTAAATCTCGTTGGTTACGGAATTTACAGGCAGGGCGATGTTTTCCCTGAAAGAATTAGGTTTTTCGGTAGGGACTTTACCTATGAAACAGTGGGGAGATTTAAGTTTAGGATAAGCGCCGATTCCTTCTTTCAGGTAAACAGATTTCAGGTTAAAAACCTCATAGATAAGGTTTCCCAAGTTGCAAAGGAGTACCAGTACATGCTTGCAGGGGACCTATACTGCGGTGTTGGTACGTTCACCATCCCAGTTGGGAGTTACGTCCACAGGGCTTTTGGAATAGAGTCAAACTTCTCAGCAGTCAGTGATGCACTCTACAACAAGGACATAAACGGTTTAAGAAATGTAACGTTCTTTTGTAGGGAGACGGAGGAGGGGCTTGAAATAGTTAAGGAGTACAATCCAGACCTCTTAATAATAGACCCTCCAAGGAGCGGTTTAAACGAGAGGATAATTAGGGAAATTTCAAAATTAACAAGGCTTAAAAAGATTGTTTACGTTTCGTGCAATCCTTCAACACTTGCAAGGGATATAGCAACCTTTTATAGGCACGGGATAAGTATGGAAAGAGCAAAACTCATAGATATGTTCCCTCAAACGTACCACGTTGAAACGATAGCTTACTTGAGGAAGGTGAGGTAATGTTAAAGGTGAGTTTATTTGGGGTCAGGTTTGAAAATCCTGTCTGGACGGCTTCAGGAACCTTTGGGTTTGGGCTTGAATACTCTCAGTACGTTGACCTTAATAAAATTGGGGCGGTGTGTGTTAAGGGACTTTCTATAAAGCCGAGGGAGGGAAACGAACCTCCAAGAATCTGGGAAACTCCCTGTGGAATGCTCAATGCAATAGGTCTTCAAAATCCGGGAGTTGACTACTTTGTCGAGAGAATTGTTCCGGAGCTCCAAAACTACAGGTGCCGTGTAATAGCAAACATCTACGGTTCAACAGTTGAGGAGTACGTTGCAGTTGCCAGAGCCCTCAAAGGAGTGAACGGGGTTGACGCTCTTGAACTGAACATCTCCTGTCCAAACGTAAAAAAGGGTGGTCTTGCCTTTGGCGTTGACCCTGTTGAGGCTGCAAGGTTAACAGAGAAGGTAAAAGGTGCAACGGATAAGCCTGTAATAGTAAAGCTCTCCCCAAACGTTACAGACATTGTTGAAATAGCAAAGGCCATTGAATCGGCAGGTGCAGATGCTTTGTCTGCAATAAATACACTCCTTGGAATGGCAATAGATATTTACAGGAGGAAACCGAAGCTTAAAAACAAGTTCGGTGGACTATCAGGACCTGCTATAAAGCCCGTCGCCGTTAGAATGGTCTATCAGGTTTCAAGGGTTGTTAATATTCCCGTTATTGGAATAGGGGGAATCTCAAGCTGGCAGGATGCTGTCGAATTTTTACTGGCTGGAGCCTCTGCAGTTCAGGTTGGTACGGCGAACTTTTTCAACCCAAAGGTGACTGAGGAAATCGTAGAGGGAATTAAGAACTACCTGACAGAGAACGGCTATTCCCACGTTTCACAAATTGTTGGGAACATTGAGGAATAGGTATAATCGTAACTATTCAGTTTGGGAGATGAAAATGAGGAAAACTCTACTTGGAAATGAGGCAATAGCCTGGGGACTTTTGTATGCAGGTGTAGATTTAGCAGCAGCTTACCCAGGAACGCCAAGTTCTGAGGTTTTGGAAACCTATAAAAAATTAATTGAGGAAAAGAAGCTTCCTGCCTATGCTGAGTGGTCATCAAACGAAAAGGTGGCATTTGAAACGGCTTATGCAGGTGCAATTGCAGGTAAGAGAACTGCCTGTGTTATGAAGATGGTGGGTCTTAACGTTGCCTCAGATTCGTTAATGAGTGCTGCCTACATAGGAAATAAAGGAGGATTTTTAATAGTTGTTGCAGACGACCCAGGGTTCTACAGCTCTCAGACAGAGCAGGACTCAAGGTACTTTGCAAAGTTTGCAAGGATTCCGGCCTTAGACCCAACAGACCCTCAGGATGCCTTTAGATTGGCAGTTTTGGGGGTAAATATATCTGAAAAGTTTGAAATTCCAGTTCTTTTAAGGCCTGTTTTAAGGGTTTCCCATGGAAGGCAGATTGTAGAGATTCCAGAATTTGAATTTAAGGGAAGAAAGGGAAAGTTTGAGAGAAACGTGGGGAGGTGGGCTGCAGTTCCAAGGGAACCGAGATTGAATCAAGGATACGAACTTTTAAGGAAATTAGAGGAGATTTCCCAATTTAACTGGGATGAGTTTTTAAAACCTCAGTTTGAGAAGTTGGAGGGTAGGGAACTCCTAATTCTCACTTCAGGTACTCTTTACGGTTATGCATTGGAGGTTATTGAGGATAACGGACTTAACGTTGACGTTGTTAAGGTCGATATGCCTACTCCGCTACCTTCAGAAAAGATGAAAGAGTTTATAAAAGGGTATGAAAAGGTCTTAGTTTTGGAGGAGACCTACCCGTTAGTTGAGGAACAGGTAAAACACTTGGGAAACGTTAGAGGAAAGCTGACAAAGGATGTCTACTCAATAGATGAAGCAACCCACTTTAGGGTTGCAGAGGCTCTTAGAAACGTTGGAGCTCTAGGCAAAAACATCTACGTTGGAAAGGACTACGAAGGGGAGCTCCCCAAGAGGGTTCCGTCTCTATGTCCCGGATGTCCCCACAGGACGGTCTTTTACGCAATGAAGAGGGTATTCGGTAAAAAGGCCGTTTATCCTTCCGACATTGGTTGCTACACGTTGGGACTGAATCAGGGCGTTGTTGATACCGTCCTCTGTATGGGAGCTTCCGTCGGACTTTCGGGTGGATTCTCAAAGTCCGGAATTGAGGAGCCGATTGTTGCAACAATAGGAGACTCAACCTTTCTCCACGCAGGAATTCCTCCACTTATAAACGCTGTTGCAGAAAAGCACAGGTTCATTCTGGTAATTCTTGACAACAGCACCGTTGCAATGACGGGCCTTCAGCCGACTCCAGAGAGAATAGGTAATGTAAGCATTCCAAAAATTGTTGAGGGCTGTGGTGTTAAGCCTCTCATTCTCAACTACGATGGGACAATAAAAACAACATTGGAATTCTTTAAAGAGGTTAAGGAGATTTACAAAAAGGTTAACGGTCCTGTTGTTGTAGTCGTTAACGAGTTCTGCACCTTTGACAAGGAAAAGGCCAAACTCCCCGGAAAGTTTGCAAAGGTTGACCAGGATAGGTGTACAGGTTGCGGACACTGTATAAACGACTTTGGATGTCCGGCCTTTGAGTGGAACGAAGAAGGAAAGGTTAAGGTCAATCCCTACTTCTGCGTAGGGTGTGGAGTGTGTCTGTCAGACCTATGTCCCTTTGATGCCTTTGTGGAGGATAAAAGATGAAATATCAGATAGTTCTTTCAGGAGTTGGAGGACAGGGAACGATATTCCTCGTCAAAGTTCTCTCCCTCTGTTCACTAAACAGGGGAATTCCATTTATAGGAACTGAAACCCACGGTATGGCTCAAAAGGGTGGAACGGTTGTTTCTTATTTGAAAATAGGAAACTTTAGAGCTCCCTTAGTTGGAGAGGGAAGGGCTGACCTTCTTTTAGGCCTCTACCCGACCGAAACGTTGAGGTTTTTAAGGTACCTAAAGCCGGGGGGAACGATAGTTACAAACAGCGATGGAGATTTTCCTGAATTTGAGGAGTTTAACATTTTTGCAGTTGACGGCTCTCAACTGGCAGTTGAAGGTAAGATAAATCCCAAGTCCCTCAACGTTTTTATGCTTGGATACACCTTAAAAGTTGTTAATGATTTCCCATTTACTAAAGAGGAAGTAGAGAAAGCCATTTATCAAATAAATCCCCGATTTGCAGAGGCAAATTTAGAGGCTCTCAACAAAGGCTACTCTTTAACTTAAAGCGGGAGGTTTTACATCCTCCCTACCTTAGCTATTCCTTTCCTATCCTAAAACAAAACTCCTCTGAAATTTAGGTTATTCCAGAATAGTTACAATCCCTTCCACTTTTCAGGGCATTTCAACAGTTCAAAAATTGAGTCATTGATTCTCAAGGGCTACAAAATACAAGGTTTTTCATAAAAATCTAATAAATACTGAAAGCACATAATTTCAGCTATACAGGTTTTTACCCTTTTTTCCTATTCTGTTTTCAAGGAGCAATTTTGATTTTATCAAAATCTAAACTTTAGGCTTCCATTACTTTTAAATTTTTTCCAAAATGCTCTTTAAGAAGTTGAATGGCTTTTTCTTTCAGCTCTGGAGATGAAAACTCTATAGTAACAGTACTAAGCTTCTTTTCCTCTAATTCTTTGAGTTTCTTCTTTGCAGCTCTTTCAAGAGCTCTCTTTACCTCATCAAAGTTTTCTATCGGAACAAAATTTCCCTTCTCTATTTCATCCTCTATCCACTTTTCATAATTATCTAATTCATACCTTTCCTTACTTTTCATCTAGCTTTCCTTTTAAAAGGTTCTTGAACTTTCTGCTTGGATAGGCAGTTATCAATCTTAATTTATTTCCTCTGAGCTCACATGGAACCACCCATGGATAACCATCAATATTTAAAACTATTATCAACTGTCCCGGATAGCGTTTTTGATTAAAGCGCTTCTGAATAGAAACGACATTTCCCCTTTGTATATAGTGAAGAATATCCTCAAAACTCTTACCACGCTTTTCTTTGAGCTTCTTGCTTTTATTTTCATCCCACTCAAATTCCAAACTCTCTGGAATCACTCCTTCTCCTTTTACTTCATTTTACAGAGTAGTACAGTTGCAATCCCTTCCACTTTTTAGGGCATTTCAACAGATGAGCATGGAAAGTATTAAAAAGATTTGGAAATTAACAAAGGTCGCAATCCCTCCCACTTTTTAGGGCATTTCAACGTTCAAAAATTGAGCCATTGATTTCCAATGGCTACAAAATATAAAGTTTTCCATAAAAATCTAATAAATACTGAAAACCAACAATTTCAGCTATACAGGTTTTTACCCTCTTTTCTTATTCAGTTTTCAAGGAACAATCCTTATTTTATCAAAGGAGCTCCCCAAAAAGGAGAGCTCCCAAAATCTAAACGTCCTGAATTGCTCCCTTTGAAGCAGACGTAACAAACTTTGCGTACTTCCTCAAAAACTTTGACTTAATTTCCTTCTGTTTAGGCTGAAACTCTGAAAGCCTCCTTTGTAGCTCCTCCTCACTTATAAGGAGCTCCAACTTCCTTTCTGGAACGTTTATGTGAATTTTATCTCCGTCTCTAACTACTCCTATCGGGCCGCCTTCAGCAGCTTCTGGAGAGATGTGTCCTATACAGGGTCCGTGGGTTCCTCCAGAGAACCTTCCGTCTGTAATCAGAGCAACGGACTCTCCCAATCCCATTCCCATAACTGCGGCAGTAACTGCAAGCATCTCCCTCATTCCCGGTCCACCCTTTGGACCTTCATACCTGATAACTATCACATCTCCGGCCTTTATCTGGCCTTCCATAACGGCCTTCATAGCGTCCTCTTCACAGTCAAATACCCTTGCGGTCCCGGTAAATACTCTCATTTTCTCAGAGAGAGCTCCCTGTTTAATAACCGCCCCATCGGGAGCTAAGTTGCCGTAGAGGATTGCAATTCCTCCCTCTTTGCTGTAAGGGTTGTCAACAGGTCTTATTACGTCATCATCCCAGATTCTCGCAGCAGCTGCAATCTCCTTAATATCAGTTCCTAAAACAGTTGGGTTACTCTCTATCTTCTCGTAAAACCTATTCATTACTCCAGGAATCCCTCCGGCGTAGTGGAGGTCCTCCATCAAGTACTTACCACCAGGCCTCATCGAACAGATTTTTGGAGTTTCCCTACTGAGCTGGTCAAAGAGCTTTATCTCAAAGGGAACTCCTGCCTCGTATGCAATTGCCGGAAGGTGAAGGACTGTGTTTGTCGAACCTCCCAAGGCTAAGTCAACCCTTATTGCATTTCTAAATGCTGCAGGAGTGAGTATGTCCCTTGCCTTTACCCCTCTTTTAACAAGTTCAACAATCTTTTCTCCGGAAGCCTCTGCAATTCTCTTCTTCTCTGCGAGGGGTGCAGGAGACGTTCCACAGTAGGGAAGTGACATTCCCAAGGCCTCTGTTAAACAGGCCATGGTATTTGCAGTAAACATTCCCTGACAAGCTCCAGATGATGGACATGCTGCTCCTTCAAGTTCAAGGAGCTCCTCAAGTGAAATCTCCCCTGCCTTGTACCTTCCAATTGCCTCAAATGTATGGGTAACGAGGTCCAATCTCTCCCTTCCTCTTCTCCCTGCCAACATAGGACCGGCTGTAACAACGATTGCAGGGATGTTGACCCTCGCAGCTCCCATGAGCATTCCTGGGGTTATCTTGTCGCATGCTGTAAGGAGAACAATTCCGTCAAGCTGATGAGCATTAACTACATCCTCAACGGCATCTGCAATGAGCTCCCTAAGAGGAAGGGAGAATCTCATCCCCTCGTGTCCCATTGCTATACCGTCACATATAGCCGGAACCCTAACGATGAAGGGAGTTCCTCCTGCAGCAGCAACTCCCCTTTCGATGAACCTTTCTAGTGAAAACATATCCGAATGGCCGGGAACTAAGTCGGTCCAGCTTGAGATTATTCCAATAAGGGGTTTCTCAATGTCCTTCCTCTGAAGTCCTGTTGCCATCATGAGAGCCCTTGCAGGGAGCTTTTCAAACTCCCTTAAAACATCACTTCTCATTTTCGGCTTCCTCCTTTGCCTTTTTCATAAGGAGAAGCATTTCATCCCTTAGCTTTAACCTTTCTTTTTTGAGTTTTTCTAACTCTATTTCCTCCTGTGGAGTTAGAGCTCTCTTTTTCTCCATCTTATCGATGATGTCGTCAAGTTCCTGGTGTTTCTTCTCAAGGGTCTTAAAGTGGTGAAATTTCTCCCTTGCAAGTGCCTTTAGGTTCTCATCCCTAAGCATTCTTTCCTCCTATATTGAGTTTCATAAGTAGAGCTCCCTCGTTCCCGTAGTACTTTTCTCTCCTGTTAAAATCCTTAAATCCAAACGTTCTGTAGAGTGAAATTGCCCTTTCGTTTTTTTCTGAAACCTCAAGGAAAATCTCACTTACCCCCTTCTCTCTGCAGAATTCGAGTGTTTTTTTTAGAAGGAGTTTTCCTATTCCCTTTCCCTGAAGTACCCTTTTTACTCCTATTCTGTGAATTTCACAAGAGTCACCAACTATCCAGAAGAGGCAGTACCCTGCAAATTCACCATTTTTCTCCGCAACGAACCCAAAGGAAAACGGCAGTTCCAACTCCTTTCTTAAAGTCCTTTCAGAGTAAGGCCTGTTAAAGAGCTCCTTCTCTAATTTTACTACATCGGGAATGTGCTTTTCTGAAAGTTCCTCAAGTTTGAGGCTTTGCATCGTGTTCTCTGACGTAGTGAAACTTTAGAGGTGATAGAAACTCCCTTTCCAGTCTAAGGAGCTTAACGGCCAAGGGAGTTCTCTCTTCAACGTTTGGAAAGAGTGAAAGCTCTTTTGGAATTTCCCCCTTAAAGACAATTAATGGCTTTTCTATCTCTCTAAGTTTTTCCTGAATTTCCGCCAAATCTATATCGAGGGAAACTCCCTTTATCTCTGTATAGTACTTTCCCCTCCTCGCAGGAATTAGTGGAACGGGAGTAAACCCTAATTTTTCATAGCCCGAGGAGAGAGCCCTCAGAGTTGTCCCAGAGAAAACCCTCTTTCCGCACTCTTTAAAGGCCTTTCCTACAGAAACCGAGAGCCTCACTCCAGTGAAGGAACCTGGACCTGACGAGACAACAACTTCCTCAACTTCATCCTTTGAAATGCCAATAAGGTTCAGGAGGTTATCAATCTGTTTAAATACAACTTCAGCGTGAATTTTCGGCCTGTTCCAGCTGACAGATGAAAGGATTTCATTTCCCTGAGAGACTGCAATACTTCCTTCAGGCAGAGATAGGTCTATTCCCAGTCTAATCATGCCGTCTTCATCACCCTTACCAAGATTGGCTTTCCGTTTTCATCGACGTCCAGTATCTCTATCTTTACATTGGCTATATCAATAGTTTTCTTCCTCTTTATAACAATTCCTCTCTCCTTTGATATCCTCTCTATAAGGTCAACGAGGTACTTGTTCTCCTCAAACGGAATGTGAACGTCCAACATCTCGTTTAATGATTCAATCGTTATGTAAGGGTCAATTATCACCGAAGTTCCTGGAGGAATTGTCTTTAATGTGAGGAATTTTCTTATAAAGAACAAAATCAACAGCGAGATTGTTCCCAAAAGAACATTTTTAAAGTCGTGACCGGCAATGATGATTTCCCTCGCTATTGCAATCAAGAGAACGTCAAAGACAATTCTCGGCTGGTGTTTTATGAGCATTATTGTAAGTTCAATAACAATGACAAACATTAGAAGGGGAGAAATGAGCTCCTTGAGGCTCTCCGTTGACTCCTTGAAGTGCCCCGTCAGTATTATCTCTTCAAAACGGAGTAGGTGAGGAGAGGCTACTAAAAACTCAATAAATAGAACTATTGATATTAGGAGGAGGGCTATCGTTATTGAAATGAGAAAGACCTCTGAAACTGTAGAAAGTATTTGTTCAACTCTCTTTAACTTTAAATTCATAGCCCCGTCCCCCTCAGGTAGAAGTTGATTATTTCGTCGCCGAAGAAGAGTGAAATCAGAGCTCCAATTGCCAAAAAAGGACCAAACGGTACAGGGAGTTCCTTGCTCCTTTTATTTAAAATAATCAGAAAGATTCCAACAAGAGCTCCAATGAACGATGCAGAAAAGAGCGTTAATAAAACCTTTTTCCAGCCTAAAAAAGCACCCACAACTGCCATTATGTTTGCATCCCCGTAGCCCATTCCCTCCTTTCCGGTTAAAACGTAGTAGGTCTCAATTATAAATAGGATAACTCCGGCTCCAAAGGAGGCTCCAAAAACGGCCTCTTTAAACGTCTGAGATTTTGAAAGGAAAGAGAGAAAAAGTCCAAAATTGAGTGCAAAGTAGCTGAGCTTTACCGGTACTTCCATAGTTTCAAGGTCTATGAAGGAAACGATAATAAGGTAGTAAACGAGGATGAGGAAGTAGAGGGAGTCAAAGGAGAGACCGAACTTACACACAACTCCTAAAGTTAGAATGCCCGTAAGGAGTTCCACCAAAGGGTATCTTAAACTTATCCTTTCTCCGCAGTTTCTACACTTTCCCCTCAGGATTAAATAACTTAAAACAGGAATATTGTCGTAAGGTTCAATTCTCCCTCCACACTCCGGGCAATGTGACGGAGGCCAAACAATGGATTCTCCCTTAGGAATTCTGTATATACAAACGTTCAAAAAACTTCCGACCATAAGTCCAAGGATAAATGCCAATAGACAGTAGAGCATTAATGAGTCTCCTGGGGTGCCGATTTAATGAATCTTACCATTCCCTTCAAAAACTCCTTCCACTTCTCAACGGCGCTTTTAACTTCTGTTTTTAAAACCTCTAACGCCTCCTCCTCTTTTCCCTCGTACATGAGGTCGTCCAACTTGAAGACCGCATCCTCCAACTTTGCTATCTCCTCATCTATTCCGTTGTATATGGGAAGGAGTTTTGAACCTGTATCAACAACCTTAACCGTCCAGTCCAAAGAGTCTAAAAGGTTGTGGAGCATCAGTTTTGAGAGGTCCGGTTTTGTGTGCCAGTCCTTAACTATCTGGTCTATTGCTACAGCCATTCCATCAAGGGCCAAAAGGGCAAGTTCAATCTGCTTCCTTACCATATTTTGAGAGGGCTCTGTAACTATGTTTAGCTCCTCAAGGTTTTTAATGAGGTCAACCTTTGATGGGTGGAGCTTCTCTCCATCCTTTTCAACGTACTTTATTGAGCGTGAAGGAAAGAGGTACCTGTACTCAATGAGCCTTAACAGCCCCGTTGTTGGTGTTTTATCAAACTCCTTTCCAACCTCAAACTCAATCGGTTTTCCGTCAATCTTAACCTTCAGCCTTCTCTTTTCCCCTGACATTTTCAAACAGCACCTCCAGAGCTCTCTCCTTGGAAATTTTTATAGCTTCCCTTCTACCTATAAATATGGAGGAGAGAAACTTAAGGAGCTTTTCATCGCCAAGGGGAAATTTAGTCTCATCTATTAGGTTTACAATTGTTTTAATTTCCCTCTCTATCTGATTTTTGCTTTCGTACCTTTCTGAAAGTGCTTCCCTCAGGGCATCAAAGATTTCGCCTATTCTCTCCTTTATTCCATTTATGAGTGGAACTTCAGAGTGGTAGTTTAGAAGTTTTCCAGCCCTTGCAAGGGCGTTTCCCCTCATGTATCCAAGCCCCTTTATGCTTCCAAGGAGTGAAAACTCGTAAGGAATTCCAGCCCTAATCGTCATTACTACTCTGTGAACCCTTTCAAAATCAACTATGTTGAGCCGGCACAGGAGCTGTCCTAATAGGGAGCTCTCTGTAGGAAGCGTTGAGAGTTCGCCCGGAGGCCTTGCAATGTTCTTAAAGGGAAAGAGCTCTCCAAGGGAATAAAAGGAAAGAACCTCCCAGTTGTCTTCAGCATCGATTCCCGTACTCTCACTAACCTTCTCTGAGAGTCTAAGGGATTCCCCTCTAAATGCCTCTCCAACAAAAAGCTCAAGGGTTTTAGGATTGAACTCCCTTCTGATTAAGGGCCTTACGGAGAACGTGTATCCCAAGGTTGGGTTTTCCTCAATTAACTCCGATGATAAGCTCAGCCTCTTTATGAACTCCTCATAGCAGAATGGTGATACAAAGGATGAAACGAGGATACCTGTAAGTTTTGTCGGCCTTTCACCTTCTAAAAATCCCCTTTCAGAGAGCTCCTCCAAAATCTCCTCAATCTCCTTAATGAGAAACGGGTTTCTCTTTATGCTGAACATCTTTGAAAGCGATTTTTTCCACTCCTTCCCATACCTAATTAGAGGACCCAAAACCATTAAACTCAAAAGGGAACGTCTCCTGTTGGGACAGGCTGCTCCTTCCCTTTCCCCAATTCCAGAGGAGAGCCCCGTTGAAAATGGCATCTCCATTTCCCTCTTTAAGGCTTCCTCTAAGGATTTCTCCTTTGCTCCTGTTACGACAATGTAGGAGTATCCTTTATCTGAAAGGCCAAACCTTCCTGCCCTTCCCTCCATCTGGAGAACGGTTAACGGGTCGGGGAAGAACCTGTACTCCCTTGTAAACATGTCAAACCTTCCCCTTACAAGTATCACAACGCTGTCCGCAGGAAGGTTTACTCCGTAGGCCAGAGTCTGCGTAGCATAGAGCCTGTTTAAATCTCCGTCCTTGAAGGACCTTTCAATCTTCTCCCTCTCCTCCTGTGGAACGTCTGCATTGTGAAAAGCAACCTTCTCCTCAGATTTTGGCTCTTTTGGGATAAACGGAAGGGTTTCGTTTAGAATCTCTCTTCTGTAGGTTGTATTTTCAACCTGTAGAGCTCCCCAACCCAAATTCTTACTTGGAAGGAAGATTAAAGTTTTCCCTTTTGGTTTCAGGGTTTCTAAAAAGGAGACGACCTTCCCCTCAGGAGTACTTTTAGGAAGCTTAACCCTCCTCATGAACTTGCTAAAGTTTATTATCCTCCTCTCTAAAGGTACGGGGCGCCATTCAGACTCTATCAGGAGCTCTGCCTCTATCCATTCTGAAAGCTCTGGAGCTCCAGGAATTGTTGCAGAGAGGGCAAGAGTCGGAATTTCCTCCTCTAAGGCGTAGCTTACAATCTCCTCAACAACGGCTCCCCTTGAGGAGTCTCTAATTATGTGGACTTCGTCTATTACCAAAGCTCCGGCCTCTTCAAACCAGTGAGCTCTGTTCCTTGCTGCAGATATTAAGCTCTCGTACGTACAGACAATACAGGGTTGGTTTATCTCAGAGAGTTCCTCGACCAAATCTCCCGTTCTGATTCCCACTTTCTCAAAGTATGGCTTAAACTCCTTAAACTTTTCCCATATTAGTGAGCGGGTTGGTGCAGTGTAGATAAACTTTCCGGAACTGTTTTTAAGCTGAAACAGTAAGGATATTAGGGTTTTACCAGAACTTGTAGGAGATGAAACGAGGACGTTTCCCCCTTTGTAAAACCTGTAGAAAACGGTCTGGATGGGGTTGAGAAGTGGATATTCAAATGGTAAGCCCACCTCCTTCACATTGACCAGTTCTGACCTTTGGAAATCCCCATTTATTAAAAATTCAACAAGACCACTTTTACCATTAAATTTAGAGGATTCTAATACCTTAATGGTTTCCATTTTTCTTAAAAGCTCCTAAATTAAGATTTATTAATTTAGAAAGGAGGGTTTAGATGCAAATTTATATTTTTGAATGTAACAAGTGTGGTGCAGAGTTTGAAGAGGCCATATACTCTCCACTCCAGCTTATGGAGATTAAGTGTCCCTACTGTGGTTCTGAGGACGTTGAAGTGATAGATATTGCAAACTACTGCTCACCCTTCGGCTGAGGTTAATAGAGGGGCGGTCTGCCCCATTTGGTATTCTATAGGAAACAGAAATTAAGAGGTGATTTTGCTTTTAAAAATTCTTATTCTCCTAATTGTTGTAGGGGTTATCTTTGGCTGGGATAAAATAACAAACCTCATAAAGGCCTTCTTCCAGGCAAAGCACGAGTTTAAGAAGGGTCTTAAGGAGAAAGAGGAGAAGGAGGAAAAACCCAAAATAAAGGTTGTTAAGTAGCTCCTCCCCTATTTGCTAATATTAAGAAGCACAAAGGAAGGGGAGGACGGTATGAGGAAAATTTTTCCCTTTTTACTCCTTTCTCTAATTCCTCTTTCCTCAAAGGCCGGAAATGTTGATACCTTTGGAATAGGAGCAAAAGCAACAGCCCTTGGAGGTGCTTTTTCCGCTTATGCAGACGACCCTTTTGCAGTCTACTACAACCCTGCAGGGCTTACCCAAATTGAAAGACCTACTTTATCCTTGGGTTTTGAAGTTTTAAATCCAAAACTTAAAGTTCACAACTTTGAGGCCGTGGATGGCGATGGGAATAGAGTTGAACCTTACGGAATTTCCTTTTCCGACTCCTCAGATAACCTTTTAGTTCCCCACTTTGGTTTTGCAACTCACCTCTGGAACAACGTTTACTTTGGAATTGCTGCTTACGTTCCCTACGGTCTTCACATCAAGTGGGATAGTTCACCTTCAAGAAATTCTGCTTCCTACAACGGATTTGAGTCTTACTATGTAAGGGGTGTTGTAACTCCGACTATGGCTATAAAGTTAACCGATAGACTGTCTGCCGGTTTTGGCGTCTCCTTTGGGCGGTCTGATGCAGGAACACAGAGGAGAATCTACGCTCCTTCAATTCCCTCCCTCCACGGAAGAGTTATAAAAGGAAACCTACACGACGACCTTAACGTTTCATTTAACTTCGGTCTCCTATACAAACCCTACGATAACTTTTCCGTCGGTTTAACCTACCGTTCAAGAACTGATACGGACTTTGAGGGAACTGTAGAGGTAAAGGGAGTTGATAAGGTTGGGGCCTCAACAAAGATTGACCACCCTGAACAGCTCCAGTTGGGGCTGAAGTACAGTCCAAACAAGAGGTTAACCCTAACTACAGACTTTGTCTGGACAAGATGGAGCACTGTAAAGGACTATACGGTAAAGTTTGACCGACCTTTGCTTGGAAAAAGGGAGGAGTACTTTCCGAGGGACTGGAAGGATACGAGGCAGATTAGATTGGGTATCGAGTACAAGTGGAACGAAATTCTTACCTTAAGGGGAGGTTACTTCTACGACCCTTCCCCTATTCCAGACCATACGTTCGACCTTTTATGGCCGGATGCCGATAAAAAGACTTACTCCTTAGGAGCTGGGCTGAACCTTGGAAGATTAAAGATTGATACAGTTCTCCAGTACGTGGTGGCCGAGTACAAGAGGGAAATAGGTGGAGAGAGTGAGAATTTAAATAACAGCTATCCAGGCGTTAACGGAAACCCCGGAAATGTTTCTATGTCGGCCGATGGCCACGTCTGGGGCTACGGAATAACCGTCAGCTATTCCTTTTAATTCGGAGGTTTAATTGAAGTCATTAACCACGTTTGACGTTTTAGATATACCTTCAAAGACGTACGATGCTGTCATTGTTGGAAGCGGAGCTGCCGGATTAACCTGTGGGATTGTTTTAAGGGAGTTGGGTTTAAAGGTCTGTGTAATTACCAAGTCAAGGGCTAACGAGAGTTCCACAAACCTTGCACAGGGTGGTATAGCCGTTGCCCTCTCTAAGGAGGACTCTCCAGACCTCCACTTTAACGATACGATGAGGGCAGGGGCTGGCCTTGTCGTTCCGAAGATGGTTAGGGTTTTAGTTGAGGAGGGAGTTAAGAGGGTTATCGATTTGCTAAGGTTTGGAGCCCGTTTTGAAAGGGATAAAGATGGATTTTTAAAGTTTACAAAGGAAGCTGCCCACTCCGTCTCAAGGATTGTTTACTACAAGGATAAGACTGGAGAGGAGGTCGAGAGAGTACTCCTAAACACTTACAATGGAGATTTGATAGAGGGAGCTCTTTTAAGGGAGCTCCTTGTAAAGAACGGCAGGTGTTACGGTGTACTGGCGTCCATTGATGGGGAATTGTGTGCACTCTACGCTCCTGTAGTAGCAGTTGCGACTGGAGGTGCTGCAGGCCTTTACCTGAAAAATACAAATCCTCCAACATCCACTGGTGACGGCATTTCGACTGCTCTGAGGTATGGAGCAGAGCTCCAGGACTTGGAGTTTGTCCAGTTCCACCCAACGGCCTTCTGCGATGGAAATGGGTGTTTCCTCATATCTGAGGCCGTTCGTGGAGAAGGGGCAATCTTAGTTGATAAATTTGGAAGGAGATTTATGGGAGACTACCACCACCTATGGGAGCTTGCCCCAAGGGACGTCGTAACGAGGGCGATAGAGAGCCAAAAGAGGATAACGGGAGGAGAGGTATTTTTGGACTTTAGGCCTATAGAGGAAAGGGGAATAGACATTGAGGAGAGGTTCCCCACAATTGTGAAGAGACTAAGGGAAAGGGGATTGGACCCGAAAAAGGAGCTCATTCCAATAACTCCCGTTGCACACTACTACATAGGAGGTATAAAGGTAGATACCTTTGGAAGAACAAGTATAGATGGGCTTTTTGCTGTTGGAGAGGCTTCCTGTACAGGAATTCACGGTGCAAATAGGCTAGCAAGCAACTCCCTCCTTGAGTGTTTGGTGTTTGGAAATAGAGCTGCATATGGAATGTACAGGGACTGGAGGTATTTCAGTAGGGATTTCTCAGAGGTAAGAATTAAAATAGAGAGAGTTCCCTACAAAGTGGAAGAGTCGTTCTCCTTGGATGATGTTAAGAGAACAATGTGGGAGAAGGTTGGGATTTTTAGAAGTGCAAACTCCCTGATGGAGGCAATAGAAAAACTATCAAAAATAGCAATGTCAAATTCAGATTGGATTGTTAGAAACGGAGCTCTCTTAGGACTTGCAATCTCTGTAAGTGCCATGAGAAGGGAGGAGAGTAGGGGAGGTCACTACAGGACGGACTTTCCCTACGAAAGGGAGGAGTTTAGAAAGCACAGCACGTTCAGTTTTAGAGACTTGGTAAACCTGCTTTAACTTAGAAATTCTTTTAAGATTCTATAGTTTTCCTTAACCTTTTCTACCTCAACGTATTCGTTTTTCTGGTGGGCTTGGTGAGGCTGACCGGGGCCAAAGTTTACGGCATCTATTCCAAACTCTGAAAGCTGAGCGACGTCAGTCCAGGCCTGTTTCGGTTCAACTTTTAATTTAAACCTATCTATGAATTCCCTTAAAATGGGGTTGTCTAAACATGGGCGGGCTGCAGGGGAGACGTCTGTGAATTCAACCTTATCAGCCTCCACCTTTTTTGAAATTGAGAGGAGCTCCTCCTTTGCCTCGTTCACCGTCTTTGTTGGCGAAAACCTGTAGTTGATGTTGACTTTAAATTCCTCAGGAATGATGTTTCTTCCTCCCTTGTACTCCGTCATTGTTGCATTCAAAACCTCGTAGTAAGTGAGACTTTCAACTTTGTAGGGTTTTGGCTCGAGTTCACTCAGGAATTTAAGTAGTTTCCAGGACCTGTGAATCGCGTTTTTCCCTTCCCACGGTCTTGCAGAGTGGGCTCTCTTTCCCCTAAATATGAACCAGCTGTGTATCACCCCTAAGCAACCAACCTGCACAACGTTATCCGTTGGCTCTAAGACAAAAGCGAAGTTAACGTTTTCCAAAATTTCCCTCGATTCCCCATCGTTAAGTAGGAGTTTGAGTCCGTTGTTTTCGTAGGGTCCCTCTTCCCTCTCGTACAAAACAAAAACAGGATTAAACCTGCTTTTCTCCCTTGAAAAGTCATCGGCAAGCTTCAGTATTACGGCATCTCCAGACTTCATATCACTTGAACCGAGGCCGTAGAGCTTTCCATCTATCAGCTTTCCAGTGAATTCGTTCTCCCCTGGAACTGTATCAAGGTGTCCAACGAAAGCTACAGTTTTCTTATTTTTATCAAAATCCTTAAAGGCTAAAAGGGTATTGTTTTTCCTTATTACGTTTAAATTCCTTTCTTTTAAAAAGTTTTCACAGAAATCGCAGATTTGCCCTTCGTTTCCGTAGACAGATGGGATTGAAAGGAGTTTTTTGAGGAGCTCTACGGGCATCTCTACTCCGTTTTAGAAGTGGTGGGCCCGGGAGGACTCGAACCTCCGACCGTCCGGTTATGAGCCGGATGCTCTAACCAACTGAGCTACGGGCCCGTATTTGGTGGAGCCGGTGGGATTCGAACCCACGACCTTCAGACTGCCAGCCTGACGCTCTCCCAGCTGAGCTACGGCCCCATAGTTGGCGTCCCCAGGGGGATTCGAACCCCCGTCGCCGGCGTGAAAGGCCGGTGTCCTAGGCCGGGCTAGACGATGGGGACGCTTTGAGTGGTGAGCCGCCCAGGACTCGAACCTGGGACCTACGGATTAAAAGTCCGTTGCTCTACCAACTGAGCTAGCGGCCCACTCTTAACGGTGATTAATATAGATTTAACTTTTTCTTTGTCAAGTTGTTGATTCTGCTTAATATATATTCTTGGAATACTAATTTATGGAGGATACTGTGATATCCGAGGAACTTCTTAATATTTTAGTTTGCCCTAAGTGTAAGGGTGACCTTGAATACAGGGAAAAGGAGCAAAAACTCGTATGTCACAAGTGCAAGCTTGCATATCCTATAGTTGATGATATTCCAGTAATGTTGATTGATGAGGCTGAAAAAATTGATGAATAAAGTGAGTTTTCTCCTTTCCCTTTTTATAACTGTTGTTTTTGTCGGTTCAACAGTTTACGGAATATGGAGAACATTTAAAAAAAAGAGGTAGGGAGCTCTAATGGTAAACATAAAGGACTTAAACTTTGAAGAGCTTAAGGAATTTGTAAAGGAATTGGGATTAGAACCTTACAGGGCAAAGCAAATTTCACAGTGGGTTTACAAAAAGAGGGTTTCGTCATTCAATGAAATGACAAACATCAGTAAAAGGACAAGGGAGGAGCTCTCCAAGAGGGCAAACATAGATATTTTAAAACTCGTTAAGGTTGAGGAGTCAAAGGACGGAACGAGGAAGTACCTCTTTGAGCTTCAAGATGGAAATAGAATTGAGTCTGTCTTTATTCCTGAGAAGGACTGGAACACCATTTGCGTTTCAACTCAGGTAGGTTGCCCTGCAGGGTGTAAGTTCTGCCTAACTGCAAAGGATGGATTTACGAGAAACCTAACAGCCGGGGAGATTGTTGACCAGTACATTCAGGTTCAAAGGGACGTCGGGGAGGATAGGAGAATATCGAACGTTGTCTTTATGGGAATGGGGGAACCCCTTTTAAATTTTGACAACGTGAAAAAGGCAGTTGAAATCATGACTCACAAGGATATGCTTGACCTTTCAAAGAGGAAAATAACGGTTTCAACGGTTGGCGTAGTTCCAGGAATTGAGAGAATGGCAAGGGAGTTAAACAGAGTAAAGTTGGCAGTCTCCCTCCATGCAACAACGGACGAGGTAAGGGAGAGAATCGTTCCCATAAATAGGAAGTGGGGAATAAAAGACATTTTGAGGGCCCTCAGAGACTATCCTGCAGACAACACAAGAAGGATAATGGTTGAGTATGTTATGCTGAAAAATGTAAACGACACTAAGGAGGATGCCCACAGGCTCGCAAGGTTGGTTAGGGGGCTTCCCGTTAAGGTTAACCTTATTCCCTTCAATCCCTATCCGGGAGCTCCCTTCGAACCTACTCCGAGGGAGGAGATAGAGAAATTCCAGAAGATACTTTGGGACTACAACATAGCAACGTTCATTAGGGACTCTAAGGGACAGGACATATCTGCAGCCTGCGGAATGCTCAGAACTAAGGAGAAAACAACCGTTTAGGGAGGGAGTTGTGCTGAGAATAGTTTTACTGATTTTAGGAAGTGCTTTAGTTTTTACTTCCTGCTGTCCTTGCTGTAAGCCGTGTCACTGTTATCACAGATGCGGTTGTCAAGTAGAAAATAAATAAGGAGGGAAAGATGGCCGTTCCTTTTACTGCCTATCTGTTTCAGCAGGGAATTGATGATGAACTCATTCTTCTTCTCAACGAGATTGCCTCTGCAACGAAGGAGATTGCCGGCAAGGTGAGAAAGGCCGGCCTTTTGGGGGTTTTGGGAAGTGCAGGAAAGACGAACGTTCAGGGAGAGGAAGTTCAAAAGTTGGACGAACTTGCAAATGAGATTCTCCTTGAAAACCTCAAAAACTGCGGTAAGGTATGCCAGCTGACGTCCGAGGAGGTTGAGGACTGCCTTATCGTTTCAGAGTCTGGATACTCCGTTGCATTTGACCCCCTTGATGGCTCGTCAAACATAGACGTTAACGTCAGCATCGGAACAATCTTCTCAATCCACAGAGACAGCGTAATGAGGAGGGGAAGGGAGCAGGTAGCTGCAGGCTACGTAATCTACGGGCCTTCAACTATGCTCGTAATGAGCTTAGGAAATGGAGTTGTTGGATTTACACTCGACCCGGAGTCCGGAAACTTTCTCCTTTCTCACCCTGAAATAAGGATGCCTGAAAAGGGGAAGATATATTCGATAAACGAGGCAAACAGGGACAAGTGGACGAGCGGGAGACTGAGGAAGTTCATAGACTTTTTAAAGGAGAACAAGTACACACAGAGGTACGTTGGTTCGATGGTTGCCGATGTCCACAGGACTCTCCTAAAGGGGGGAATCTTCATATATCCTGCTGATAGAAAAAACACCAACGGAAAGTT
This sequence comes from Balnearium lithotrophicum, assembly GCF_900182585.1. Taxonomy (NCBI): domain Bacteria; kingdom Pseudomonadati; phylum Aquificota; class Aquificia; order Desulfurobacteriales; family Desulfurobacteriaceae; genus Balnearium; species Balnearium lithotrophicum. The sequence continues at coordinate 35,727 of NZ_FXTM01000012.1, forward strand.
GAGGCTCCTCTATGAGGCAAAGCCAATGGCATTTTTGGTTGAACAGGCCGGAGGTCTCTCATCAACGGGAAGCGAGGACATCTTGGACGTCGTTCCGAAGGAGCTCCACCAGAGGGTTCCGGTAATCTTAGGAAGTAGGTGGGAAGTTGAGAAGTGTTTAGAGTTCATGAAGGAAAACTGATTTAGAGGAGGGAGAGATGGAGCTTTACGATGTTGTGGTAGTTGGAGGAGGACCTGCAGGTTTCAATGCAGTTAAAACGATAAGGAGTGTTTATCCTGAAAAAAGGGTCTTACTGGTAAACGACAGAGAAGACCTTCAAATTCCCTGTTCTATTCCCTACGTCGTTTCAGGGAGAATTCCCGTTGAAAAGAACAGGTATCCCCTTGAAAAGGTCAGGGACTTGGGAGCTGAACTGAAGATAGACAGGGTTGTTTCAATTAACCCAAACAGTTCTCAGCTCTTCCTTGAATCGGGGAAAATCGTATCGTACGAGAGGCTAATCCTATCAACGGGTTGGGTTCCAAGGAGGTTGAACCTTGGAGAGGAAAATTTGGAGGGAGTCTTCTACATAGACACATCAACAGAAGGGGTTTCAAGAATAAAGGAGGAGGTTGAAAAGGCCGAAAGGATAGTCATCATCGGAGGAGGTTTCATTTCCATAGGATTTGCAGACCTGATAAGCAGGAAGTTGGGGAAGAAAATCACCGTAATTGAGGCATCAAGTAGGATAGCCTCCGGGGCATTCTCCTCAGAAATTACCTCTGAAATGGAGGAAAAACTCAAATCTCAAGGTGTTGAAATTTTAAAAAATGAGAAGGTTTCATCCTTTGAGGGAAACGGAAGGGTTAAAAGGGTTGTTATTTCCGATGGAAAGGTCGATGCAGACTTAGTTTTAGTATTTGTTGGATTTCTTCCAAATACAAAACTTGCCGTTGACTGCGGTATAGAGACGGAGAGGGGATTTATAAAAACCGACTCCTACTTAAGAACCTCTGTTGACAACATTCTCTCTGCAGGAAACTGCACCTTCCACAGAAGTGCAATTGACGGTGAGTTTACCCCTGGAATGGTTGCATCCGTCTCTGCAAGGGACGGAAGAATTGCAGGTTTAAACGTTACCGGGCCGAGAGTTGAGGATAGGGGAATTGTCCTTGCCGGAATTACTGAGGTTGGAGGAATATTCTACGGCTTCTCAGGTTATACAGAGGAGCTCCTCAATAGAAAGGGCTTTATCTTCAAGAAAGTTTCAGTTGAATCCTCAGACGGCTACCCTTCTGCAATCGGAGCAAAAAGCCTAAGGTTAAACCTCTACTTCCTCAAAAACGGAAGGCTAATCGGTGGGGAGGTTGTAGGGAGCTCCAAAATCGTTTCCTCCCTCGTTGATTTAATTTCAAAGCTAATTGAAGGGGGTGAAAGTGCCGAGAGAATCGCATCTATGAACTCAGTTGCATTTCCACCTGTAACGCCTCCTCCTCTGCTTCAGCCACTACAGGAGGGAGCTCTAAAATTCCTGACTTCTTGAGGTGCTCTTTGAAAAAGGTTGCTGTTGTTGATATCGGTTCGAATACGGTTAAGCTCTTTATCTACGAGGTTAAAAAGAGGAAGATAAGAAAGGTCTTTTCAGAATCTGTCTATCTGAGACTCCTGAAACACGTTAAAAACGGGAGGCTATCAGAGGAAGGAATAGAGGAGCTCATCCTAACCCTGAAAAGCTTTAAGAGGAGAATTGAGGAGTTCAAACCCGACTGTACATTTGCAGTAGGAACGTTTGTTCTGAGGTCTGTTGAGAACTGTAGTGATGTTCTGAGAAGAGTGGGGAAAATTTTTAAAGTTGAAGTCCTATCAGGGGAGGAGGAGGCCTACTACTCTGCCCTTGGAGCTCTCCTTGACGTTAAGTTAAAAGAGGGGCTTCTCTTTGACATAGGGGGAGGAAGCTTAGAGGTCTGCGAGATTCTTGATAGGGAGCCTAAAGGGTGTAAAAGTTATCCCCTTGGAACTCTCTCCTTTGGAGATTCAGTTGTTAACGGAGTCGTTAGGGACGAAAGGAGAATTAGGTGGCTCGTTAGACACTACGTTAACCCTTACGACTTTGAATTTAGTGAGAGTCCGTTTCTCGTGGGGGTAGGTGGAAGCATCAGAGCTCTAAAGAAAATCTCAAAGAGGAGGAGAATAAAGAGGAAGGCTCTCAAAGGTATTGTCGAAAAGCTCCTGAAGATGAAACCTGAGGAAATCTCCAAGGAGTACGGAATAAATCTTAGCAGAGCTCAAACCGTTACAGTTGCAGGGTTAGTTGCCTTAGAGCTCATGGATATATTTAAGTGTAAGGAGCTCATAATCTCAAAGTACGGAATCAGGGAAGGTCTTGTCTACAAGAGGGTGGTCTTGGATGGAGAGTGTTAAGTTTGAACCAAAGCTCTTTATAAACAGGGAGCTCTCCTGGCTTGAGTTTAACAAGAGAGTTTTAGAGGAGTCCGAGGATGAGTCTAACCCCCTCCTTGAGAGGTTAAAGTTCATCGCAATTTTCTTCACAAACCTTGATGAGTTCTTCATGATAAGGGTTGCCGGATTGAAAAAGCAGGTTGAGGCCGGAATAAACAAACCTTCCTTTGACGGCCTAACCCCAAGGGAGCAGCTTAAGAAAATTTCAAGAAAGACGAGGGAGCTCCTGAGACAGACAGAAAAGGACTACAACACCCTTTTAGGACTGCTCAAGAGTGAGGGAATCAGAATCTATAAGTACAGAGAGCTCCCCAAAAGGCTTAAGAGGAAGGCAGACAGTTACTTTGAGGAATTTGTATTTCCGATACTTACTCCTCTTGCCGTAGACCTTACCCACCCCTTTCCCCACCTTCCATCGCTCTCATTCAACATCATTGTCGAAATGCTCTCAAGGGAGCTGAGGTTTGGAATCATTCCCGTTCCTAAAGTCCTTCCGAGGTTTGTGAAGTTGGAGGAGGGGAGCTACGTCTATTTGGAGGACCTGATAATAAACAACGTTCAGGAGCTCTTCCCACAGCAGAGAATAAGGGAAGCAACAACGTTCAGAGTCACAAGGGACGCAGATATAGTCATTCAGGAGGACGAGGCAGACGACCTCTTAGAGGAGGTTGAGAAGGGACTCAGGAAGAGGAGATTTGGAAAACCTGTAAGACTTGAAATAAGCGGAGGAACGGAGCTAACACTTTCCTACCTTAAGGACGAGTTGGAGCTCTTGGATGAAGATATATACCCGATGAAAATTCCTCTGAACCTTTCAGACCTGTGGAAACTCTACAGGGAGATTGACAGGCCTGACCTTAAGTTTCCTCCACACGTTCCCTACTATCCTCCCCAGTTTGAGGTTGAAGTGTTTTCGGCAGTAAAGAGTAGAGATTCTGTTCTCTTTCACCCTTACGAGTCCTTTGACCCGGTGGTGGAGTTGGTTGAAGAGGCCGCTGAGGACCCGAACGTCCTTGCAATAAAGCAGACACTCTACAGGGTTGGGAGGAACTCCCCGATAGTTGAGGCTCTGAGCAGGGCTGCCCAGAACGGAAAGGAGGTTACGGCAGTCGTTGAGCTCAAGGCAAGGTTTGACGAGGAGAGCAACATAGTCTGGGCTAAAAAGCTTGAGGAGGATGGAGTTCACGTTGTTTACGGAGTTCCAGGTTTAAAAACCCACGCTAAGCTCCTCATGATTGTCAGGAAGGAGGAAAATGGAATTAAGAGGTACGTTCACCTTGGAACGGGAAACTACAACGTTGAAACGGCGAAAATTTATTCGGACGTAAGCTTCCTCACTGCAGATGATACGGTCGGTGAGGACGTATCAAGAATCTTCAACGTCATAACGGGGTACTTCCACCCTCCATCACTAAAAAAACTCTACATGTCCCCTATAAACCTAAAGGAAAAAATAGTTTCACTGATAAGGGAAGAGGCAGAGTTGGGTGAGGAGGGGAGGATTGTTGCAAAGATGAACTCGTTGGTTGACCCTGAGGTGATATCGGAGCTCTACAGGGCATCAAGGAAAGGAGTGAAGATTGACCTGATAGTCAGGGGAATCTGCTGTTTGAGGCCTGGAATTAAGGGGGTGAGTGAAAACATAAGGGTCATAAGTATTGTAGGAAAGTACTTGGAGCACGCGAGAATATTTTACTTTAGGAGGGGAGATAGGGTATTTATAAGCAGTGCAGACTGGATGCCGAGAAACTTCCACAGGAGGGTTGAAGCCCTCGTTCAGATAGAGGATAAGAAGTGCAAGGAAAAGCTGAAGAAAATTCTGGAGATTCAGCTAAAGGACACGGCGAAGGCGAGAATCCTACAGAGCGATGGAACTTACGTTAGATACGAAAAGAGAGACTTCAACTCACAGGAGTACTTGGAGAGATGGGTAAGAGAGTTTTCCTTGTAAGACACGCAAAGGCGGTAAAGAGGGAGGAGTGGAAAGGAGATGACTGTGGAAGGCCTTTAACGGAAGAGGGCATTGAGGAGTTTGAAAGTTTCATAAGAGCCGTTTCGTTCATATTCCCAAGGAGGGTTAAAGTTATTTCCTCTCCTTGTAGGAGAGCCCTCCAGACGGCAGAGATTATTTCTAAGGAGGTTGGAGCTCCAGTAAAAGTTGAAGAACTTCTCTCTCCAGATGCCGAACCTGAGGACTACGAAAGGGTTCTAAGAAAGTACAGGGGAAATTTAATCCTTGTAGGCCACGAACCTGACCTGTCGCTCTTTTTAAACTATCTTACCTGTTTAAGTCCTTCAAGAATCTCACTTAAAAAGGGTGCCATTGCTGAGGTAAGAAAAGAGAAGGGGAAATTTTCCCTCTTTGGTTTCTTTAATCCAAAGTATTATAAAATTCGCTCCTGAATTAACAAAGTTTGGAGTATTCCATGGATATTGACCTTTCTCAGCCTTTTGAACTTGCCGAGGATGTTTTTTGGGTTGGTTATTACGTTCCAAACGACCCATTCCAGTGCCACGTCTATTTAATAAGGAACGGAGAGGAGAGTATCCTAATTGACCCCGGAAGTATGATAACTTTCCCTGTGGTTCTTGAAAAGATTTTTAAATTAACAACTCTCAGAAATATAAAGTACATAATAATGCACCATCAGGACCCAGACATCACAGGATGTTATCATACCCTTGAGTCCCTTTTTCCTAAAAACCAACAGAGATTTATCGTTACTCACTGGCGTACAAAGGTTCTTTTGAAACACTACATGTGGAAAACGCCTTTCTACCTAATAGACAAACAAGATTGGAAACTCAAAGCCGGTGATAGAGAACTTGAATTTATTTTCACTCCCTATGCTCACTTTCCAGGGGCTTTTTGTACTTTTGATAAAAAAACAAAAGTTTTGTTTTCCAGCGATATATTTGGAGCCATTTCGGACAAGTTTTTCCTGTTTGCTGTTGATGATGAGGAGTACTACAAGGGAGTGGAGCTCTTTCACAAACACTACATGCCAAGTAGACACATTCTGAACTACGCCTTAGACAGAATTACCGAGAAGAACCCTGAAGTAATAGCCCCTCAGCATGGAAGTATCATAAAGAAGGATATGATTGATAGAGTAGTCAAACGGTTGAGAGATTTAGACTGTGGACTGTATCTTTTAGATGAAAAGGTTTCAGATATAGGACTTTTACAGAAGTTAGACGAAAAGCTTAAAACTCTGTTTAAGAAGATTCTCTCATCATCGGAGTTTGCCGATATCTTGAGGTTCCTATTCCTAACGTTGAAGGAGGAAATTCCCGTTGAAAGGATTGTAGTAGTTAGCGAAAGACTAAAAAATGGAAAATTCCTAAAGATAGAGATAACTGAGGATTCTATAAATGAAAAGACCTTGAAAGAACTGAACCTTAGTGAATTAGAAAAGGGAGAAGGATTTTCCTGGGAGGAGGCTCTCGAAACCGATAAGAAGATAGGACGTTTAATCTTCATTTTTAAAAACAAGGAACTAAGTCAGTTTGAAAGGGAGTTCCTTAGGCTTTTAATAAAACACGTTAAGTATCCTTTAGCAGCAAGTTTTGAGAGAAAAATAACTTTTGAGCTTTTAGAGGAGGAGAAGGAGCTCCTTTTGAAAAAGGCCATAACTGACCCATTAACAAAACTGTACAACAGAAATTACCTGTTTAGTTACCTAGAAGAAATGATACCTAAATCTAAGGAGCACGGATTTCCTATTTCCCTTGCTGTCATTGATATTGATTTCTTCAAACGAATTAACGATACCTACGGCCATTTAATTGGTGACTGTGTTTTAAAGGAGCTCTCAAGTATTTTATCCCACAGTTTTAGGGCAAATGACTGTGTTGCAAGGTACGGTGGAGAGGAGTTTGTTGTTGTTATGCCCTTTAGTACTCTTCATGATGCATGTAAAAAGTTAGAGAAGGTTAGAGAGCAGATAAAGGAGCATGTATTCTGTAAGTCGGAAAATAGGAGTTTGAAGGTTACCGTAAGTGTTGGTGTAACCGAGTATAGGGACTCTATGTCGATAGAGGAATTTATAAAGAGGGCTGACGAGAACCTGTACGAAGCAAAAAGAAGCGGAAGGGACAGGGTTATCTGTAAGTAATTCTTTGTTCTGAGGTTAAATTAGATGAAGGAGAAGTACTCGTTTAAAGACTTAATCTCCATAATGGAGAAACTCCGCTCTCCAGAGGGGTGTCCTTGGGATAGGAAGCAGACTCATAAATCCCTTCTTCCCTATCTCATTGAGGAAACTTACGAAGTTGTTGATGCAGTTGAAAAGGGAAACGATGAGGAACTAAAGGAGGAGTTGGGAGACCTCCTTCTTCAGGTTGTTTTTCACTCACAGATTGCTAAGGAAAGGGGAAGTTTTAGTATAGACGATGTCATTGATTCGATTGCTAAAAAGCTCGTAAGAAGACATCCCCATGTTTTTGGAGACAGAACCGATATAAGAAGTGAAGAGGACGTTAACAGGGAGTGGGAGAAGTTAAAGGAGAAGGAAGGAAAGAAAAGGGAAAGCATCTTGGATGGAATTCCTAATTCACTTCCTGCACTGGAGAAAGCTTACAAACTCCAGAAGAGGGCTGAAAAGGTTGGCTTTGACTGGAAGAGCTTTAAAGGTATAAAGGAGAAGTTATTAGAGGAGCTCTCCGAAATTGAAAGGGAGTTGGAAAAAGGAAACAGAGAAAAGTTAGAGGAAGAAGTAGGGGACTTCCTCTTTATGGCTGTTAACCTTTCAAGGTTCTTAGGAATTCATCCTGAGATAGCTCTAAGGAAGGCAAACAGGAAGTTTGAGGAGAGATTCAGATTTATGGAAAGAATGGCAAAGGAGTTGGGAAAGAACTTAAAAGAAATGAACATTGATGAGATGGAGGAGCTCTGGCAGGAGGCAAAGAGAAGGGAAACAGTTGATAAGATTTCAAAAATACAAGAGGAGGAGTAATGCTCTTTAGAAAAATTTTATACCCGACCGATTTTTCAGAGCTTGCAGAGGTTTCAAAGGAGTACGTTAAGAAGCTAAAGGAGGCAAATGCAAAAGAGGTTGTTGTCCTTCATGTTATTCATCCCCTTGAGTTTTCACTTCCTCAGTTTGACGACCCTTTTGCTCTGGACGTTGCCACTATTTATGCTCACATACCCGAAATAGAGAAGGCCATTCTTAAGAAACACGAGGAGATGCTTAAAGAAACTGAAAAGGAACTTAAGGGATGTGGATTTTCTGTAAAGACGATTATGACAGTTGGAGACCCAAAGAGTGAAATTGTTAGGGTTGCTGAGGAGGAAAAGGTTAACGTTATTGTAATCGGATACCATGGAAAGGGAATTATAGAGAGAATCCTGGAGATGGGAAGCACAGCAAAGGCAGTTATAAGGGATGCTAAGTGTCCGGTTTTAGTTGTTAAGAAGGTGGAGGATTAGATGAAAAGGATAAAGGACATAAGGCCTTTAAAGTGGACCGGTAAATCTCTCCTCCTTTTAGACCAGAGAAAGCTTCCATTAAAGGAGGAGTGGATAGAGTGTACGACTTACGAATGTGTGGCCAAGGCCATTGAGGATATGGTAGTGAGGGGAGCTCCTGCAATTGGTGTTGTAGCCGCCTACGGTGTAGTTCTGGGAGCCAAGGAACTAACAGGAGAGGCAAAAAATTACGTTGAGTTTAAGGCAAAACTTGAAGTAATAGTAAACAGGCTTGCTGCGACGAGACCTACTGCCGTCAATCTCTTTTGGGCTTTAAGGAGAATGAAGAAAATTATTAACGCTGGTTCGGATATTTCTGATATAGTTCAAGCCCTTGAAACGGAAGCTATAAGTATTGAAAGGCAGGACGTTGAAACGAACAGAAAGATTGGTTACTTTGGAGCTGAGCTTCTTTCCTCAAGAGAGGTAATTTTAACTCACTGTAATACTGGAGCTCTGGCAACTGCAGGATACGGAACGGCTTTGGGAGTTGTAAGAGCAGCAGTTGAACTGGGCAAGGAAATTACAGTTTTTGTTGATGAAACGAGGCCTTACCTCCAAGGGGCAAGGTTAACTGCTTGGGAGCTCCAGCAGGAGGGAATTCCCTACTACTTAATTACAGACAGTATGGCAGGTTGGTTCATGTCCTTAGGTGAAATAACCTGCGTTATAGTTGGAGCTGATAGAGTTGCAAGAAACGGCGATACGGCAAACAAGATTGGTACCTACACGCTTTCGGTTCTTGCAAAGGAGCACGGAATACCTTTCTATGTAGCAGCTCCAACGTCAACATTTGACCTCTCAATAGACAGTGGAGTTGAGATTCCTATAGAGGAGAGAAATCCAGATGAGGTTCTCTACTGTCACTGCAGGGACTGTAGAATTGCTCCCTATGGAGCAAAGGTAAAGAATCCTGCATTTGATGTAACCCCCCATGAAAACATAACTGGGATTATTACGGAAAAGGGAGTCATAGTCTCTCCTAACGAGGAAACGATAGTTGAGTTCTTTGAGAAGGAGTAGAAGAGGAATTGTTCTCCTTATAGTCCTCTCAATGGTTGCGGCCGTTTCGGCCTTTCTCATTTCAATCTTTTACCTTTCAAGTTCAAACTTCAAAAAAACGGAAAGCTTAAGGGACTACACGGTTTCCTACCATGCTGCCGTTTCGGCTGTGAAGATTGCCCTCAAGTTTTTAAGAGAGGACAATAACGGATACGACGGCGTAGGTGATGACTGGGCTAAACCAATCTCCTACAACTACAGGGGAATCTTTGTTTCGATTAACATCTCCGACGAATGTGGTAAGCTAAACGTAAACAGGATAACCGATAAGAGGTACTACAACGTCGCTAAGAGGTTGTTCCAAAATTTAGGAGTTAATGGAGAGTTCTTAGACTGCCTCAAGGACTGGATAGACAGGGATAGTACACCCTCTCTCTATGGTGCAGAGAGTTACTACTACGAATCCTTAGGATACAAACCCTCAAATGCCCCGTTAAAGAGTTTGGGGGAAATTTACTACGTTAAGGGTTTTTCTGAGAGCGTTGTTAAAAAACTAAAAAAATACCTAACAGTTTACGGTAGTGGGAAGATAAACGTTAACTCAGCTCCAAAGGAGCTCCTAATGTCACTTTCAGATAGAATGACAGAGGATATTGCCGATAGTATAATTGAAGCCCGTCCGATAAAGAAGTTGGAGGACCTAAGGGAAATTGCAGGAATGGACAAGGAGCTCTACTACGAAATTCTACCTCTCATAACAAACAGGTGCGACTTCTTTGAGATTGATGTAACTTCATCGTACGGAGATTCTACTTCGGTTGTAAGGGCTTTTACAAGTAGAGGAAAAATCCTTGAATGGAAGGTTGTTGAATGATAGGAGTTGACTTTGGGAGCTCTCTAATAAAGTGGTTTGACGGTGAAAATTTCGGGGAGGGAATTCCCAAGGGGAACGTTTTTAACCTTGGCCTCTCATCCTCAGAGGTTTTTGTTAAGTTTTCGGAATATCCAATTTGCAGGGGAAGTAAGCTCAAGAAAATTATTCTGAACGACATCTCGTTGGAGCTCTCTGTGGATACCGATAAAGTTTCGGTTGCATTCTGCTCAACGGAAAGGGTAGAAAACGGCTGCAGATTTTTAATATTCGTTGAAAAGAAGGAGGCCTTTAACAGAATTCCCGAGGAGCTCCTCTCTCACTCCCAGGTTACCGTTGATATTTTGGGAGGGGTTAACGCCATTCTCCTAAACTTTACAGATACCTTTACTCTCATAGATGCAGGAAAGGGAAAGATTGCTGTTGTGAATGTTTTAGATGGAGTAATAAAGGGATGTGAAATTTTAAGGGGAGGATTTGACTACTATAAATCCGACCTTTCATTTTTAAGAGAACTCTTAAAGGGAGAGGTTTTCCTGTCTGGAGGTGGAGCTCTCTCTGAGGAGTTCAGGGGAGCTCTAAAGGAGATAACGAACTTTACAGTTCCTGAATTGGAGCCCTTTGGAGATAAAACTCCCCTCTACTTAAACGCCTACGGACTCTACAAATTCAGGAAATTTCCCTGTAAGGCCTACTTTAAGAGTGCTTCCCTCCTGTCATCGGAGTTTCTACAGAAGAATAAGAGGTCTCTGTTGTTTGCATCGGTCTCCGTTATCCTCTCACTATCCCTGATAACTGCCTCCGAGGTTTTGAACCTCTTAACGGCCAAGAGGGATTACTTAAACCTAAAGAGGAGTCTTAACAGAGAGTTATCAAAAATTTTAGGGGAGAGAGTTCTCGCTCCGGAGATACAGGTTCCTCAGAAACTTGAGAGCTTGGAGAAAATCTCAGAATTTTTAGGAATCGATACTCCCTCCATTCTCTTTTACATCGACAGAATTTCAAAGTCTGTCGTTTCCGGAATTAACGTTTTTTCCCTTGAGGGGGGAGTATCCTCAATGTCCTTTAAACTTAAGGGAAAAGCCGACAGCGATTCCTCGTTGGGCAAGTTCGTTGAAAATCTAAAGAGGAGCTTTTCAAAGGTTTCACTTTCGACGGAAAAGCAGGGAAAATCTGGAATTTCATTCACCATTCTCTTAGAGGTAAAAGGTGGAACTTGATAGACTAAAGGAGCTTTTTTTTGAGTACTTCTCATCACTTTCGGACAGGGAAAAGGGAGTTATTGCAGTAGGAGTTCCCCTTTTAATCGTCTTTCTCTACGTTCTTATCGTCTTAGTTCCGATTCTTAGCCAAAAGGAAACGTACGAGAGGAGAAAGGAACTTCTGATTAAAAAGACTTCGAACCTTAAGTCCCAGGTTGAGGAGCTCTACTGTTTAAAGAGGGAGCTAAAGCCGATTGAGGAGAAGTTGAGAAGGGGAGCAAACCTTGACGTTCCATCATTCCTAAAAACGGTCAGCAGGATGGTTGGTTTAAGGATTGATAAGGTTCAAATTCAACCGGGGGAAACGTACGAAGACTACGAAAGGGACAAGGTTTTGGTTAAGTTCAGTCAGGTTGAGCTTAATAAGGTTACGAGGTTCATAAACTCCCTTGAAAGGAGCTCCTACTACTTTAAGTCCGATAGCATCTCCGTTTCCGACTTTGATGGGGACGGCTTGGTTTCAGGAAAGGTTACCTTTCTCTTCTTTAGGAGAGTCAAATGAGGAAATTGGGTGGAGCTCTCCTCTTTGTCCTGTTTTTCCTCATTTCACTCTACCTAACCTTTCCCTTTGAGAGAATTGCTTTAGGAGTTTTACAGGAAGAGGGGATATATCCAAAGGAGTTAACATTCCACCACTTCCCTCCTGAATTTACAGCCAAAGAGGTTAGGTTAAATGGAATTAAAATAGAAAACATAGTTTTTAAACCGAGCTTGAGTTTTAAAGACTTTAAAGTTCTTGGAAACCTATGCTCAGGTAAGTTGGAGGTTGGTTTTAACAGAAAGCTCACAAACGTTAATTTCCACTTAGAAGGTCTAAAGTTAGATAGGTGCCCTTTAAAATCTGACGTTAAGGTAAAAGGAGCTCTAAACGGTAGTGGAAACTTACTCTTTGAAAAAGGATTTCTAAGAGGAGGAAGGGGAACTTTCAATTTGAGTGGTCTTAACTTGGAGAATCTCAACTTGGGGTTAATCTCCTACAAATTTCTCAGCTTGGGTAGTGGGGATATAAACTACAGAGTGTCGGGAAAGAACTACCTTAAGGTATTTGGAGAGCTCTCTGGGAAGGATGCAGACGTTAGCGTTAATGGAGGTATATCTGTTAATCTAAGAAATTTGAATAAAAGCTATCTGAGCTTTAGAGTTTCAGTTAAGTTAAAGACGGGAAACTTGAAGGGAAAGAGGTTTAACTTCAGAGTTCAGGGAAATCCCAATTCGTTAAGGTTCTTCTGATGTTTGACTTTCTAAGGGGAGTTGTCTTTAAAAAGTACTTAGACTCAATATCCCTACTTACCGGTGGAATAGGTTTTAAGGTTCACGTTCCAACTCATACTTTAAACGAGGTGGAGGAAGGGGAGGAAGTTGGCCTCTTTGTTGAACCGGTTTTTCCACCCGAAGGAACCCCGATTCTCTACGGATTTAAAACCTTAGAGGAGAGGGAGATATTCAGGGAGCTCCTCAAAATACCGAAGGTTGGAAGCAAAATAGCACTATCAGTTCTGTCCACGTTCTCTCCTGAGGAGCTCTATGAGATTTTCAAAACAAGGGATGTAGAGCTCCTCTCATCAGTTCCGGGCCTTGGAAAGAAACTTTCTGCGAGGATTATCAATGAGCTCTCTGGAAAGTTTGAAGGAGAGGTTTCAATACCTGTTGAGGTCTACGAGGTTCTTCTCTCCTTAGGTTATAAGAAGGGAGAAATCTTGAGTTCACTTAAGGGCATAAATTTAAGGGGAATGAGAACTGAGGATGCAGTTAAGGAGGCACTTAAACACCTTTCAGGGAATAGAGGTTGATAGAGAGACCTAAGAGCTTTGAAGAGTTTTTAGGACAGGAGAGTGCAAAGAGGGTTTTAAAGGTTGCAGTTGAGTCTGCAAAGATAAGAGGAGAGCCCTTAGACCACGTTCTCTTCTACGGTCCTCCGGGAACGGGTAAAACCACCCTCTCTCACATAATTGCAAACGAGCTTAACGCCGAAATCAAGGTTGTCTCTGCTCCAACGATTGAGAGGAAGGGAGACCTTTTAGGTTTACTCACTACGCTGAACGAGGGGGACGTTCTCTTCATAGATGAGATTCACAGGCTAAACAGGGCAGTAGAGGAGACCCTCTACTCTGCAATGGAGGACTTTAAAGTTGACATCGTTACAGGGAGCAGAGCAACAGCAGTAACTATAGAGCTCCCTAAGTTTACACTTGTTGGGGCAACAACGAGGTTAAACTTACTAACCCCTCCCCTCCGTTCAAGGTTTGGGATAATCTGCAGACTGGAGCTCTACTCTAAGGAGGAGATGGAGGAAATTGCCCGCTCTGCTTCTAAGAAGTTGGGGATATCGTTCACTGGAGGAGCTCTCAAATTAGTTTCAGGTTGTGGAAGGGGAACACCGAGGATTCTCCTCCAGATTCTAAAGAGAATCAGGGACTACTCTGTGGTTCACGGCTGGAGGATTGTAGATGAGGATGGAGTTAGGAAGGTTTTAGAGGAATTAGGCATAGACGAATTGGGGCTTGACAGACTTGACAGAAAAATCCTTGAAACGATAGCTGAAAAGTTCAATGGAGGCCCAGTCGGAATAGGTACCCTCTCCTCCGTTTTGAACGAGGATACAGATACGATAGAAAACGTCCACGAACCCTACCTAATTGAGATGGGACTTATCGTGAGGACCCCAAGGGGAAGGAAAATAACGGAAAAGGGGCTGGAGGTCATAGGAAAAACCTACCAGCCCTCACTCTTTAGAGATTAATCTGTTTAACCTCTAATATCTCCGGAATTTCCCTTATTTCATTTAGAGCTTCCTCAGGAACGTCATCGTCAACCAAAATTACTCCCTTAGCCTCCTTCCCCTTCTCCGTTCTACCCAACTGAAATCCTGCAATGTTTACGCTGTACTTTCCTAAAATTGAACCCAACTTTCCTATAACTCCGGGAACGTCAAAGTTCTTAATCAGTAGAAGTTTCCCTTCAGGAGTGAGGTCAAAGAGAAATCCGTTTATTTCAACTATCTTAGGGAACGTATCGTCCATAACGGTTCCGGAAACCGTAAACTCCTCTCCACTTTTTCCTCTGCAGATAACCTTTATGAGCTTTTTAAAGTTTATTCCCTCCTCCCTCTTCACCTCAACAACTGAAATCCCCTTCTCCTTTGCCAAAAATGGAGCATTTATCAAGTTAACCGGAATGTCCACAACCTTTTGTAGAAATCCCTTTAAAAATGCAGTTGTTAGGGGTTTAAGGTCCTCTCCTAAATCCCCCCTAAATTCAAGAACAATCTCCTTTGCCCTTGAGCAGGCTACCTGAACGGCAAACGTTCCAAGTTTTTCTGCAAGCTCCATAAACGGCTTTAAAACCTTTGCTGCAGCAGTGTCCTCAAATGGAGCATTAACTGCAAACTCAACCTCCTCTCCCCTTAAAGCAGATAGAACCTGATTAGCGATTATCACGGCAACGTTTGTCTGTGATTCAAATGTGTTTGCACCTATGTGGGGTGTAACAATAATGTTTGGAGCATCTAAGAGGATGTTGTCCGTTGCAGGTTCCTTTGTAAATACATCGACAGCTGCAGCCCTAACCTTTCCGCTTACAAGGGCTTCGTAGAGGTCCCTTTCATTAATTATTCCTCCCCTTGCAATGTTGAGGAGGATTACACCATCCTTCATCTTCTCAATTTCCCTCTTCGTAATCATGTTTCTCGTCTCATCTGTCAGCGGAGTGTGAACAGTTATGATGTCTGAGCGGCGGAGGAGCTCCTCTAAATCGTCAACAAGCTCAACCCCCAACCTCTCTGCCTTTTCCCTCTTTATGTAGGGGTCGTATGCAATAACCTTCATGTCAAAGGCCTTTGCCCTTATACCGACCCTTGAGCCTATCCTTCCGAATCCGATTATTCCTAACGTTTTCCCTGCAAGCTCAACACCCATAAACTTCTTTCTGTCCCACTTCCTCTCCTCTTTGAGGGATTTGTGGGCGTAGGGAATGAGCCTTGCAGCCGAAATCATCATTCCCATTGTGTGTTCCGTCGCTGCAAGTGTGTTTCCCGTAGGAGCGTTTACTACTAAGATTCCTCTCCTTGAGGCTGCTTCAAGGTCTATGTTGTCAACACCAACGCCTGCCCTTCCTACGACCTTTAACTTTTTCCTCCTCTCAAGGAGCTCCTCCGTCACAGGAGTACCGCTCCTTGTAATAAGCGCATCGTACTCTGGGATTATCTCCAAAATCCTTTCAAAGTTTCTAAAGAGCTCAGGGTCGTATGTCAGTTCAACGTCCGGCTGCTTTCTTAGGAGCTCTATCCCGGGCTCTGCTATATGTTCAGTTATGAGAATTTTGAACTTTTCCATTTTTTCCTCCTATCTTTCGTTAGGGCAAAAGATTATACTGCATTGAAGAGAAACCTTAGAATGTTTGTTGCATAACTCCCTTTAGGAAGTTCAAATTTTAGAAGGAGGCCTTCACCCTTTAATTCAAAGTGGAAGTTTTTAGGCTTTACCATTGTTCTTCTCTTGAATCTGTGAAAGAGTGAAATGTAATTTTTCAGAGATTTTTCGTTTAGTTGAATTCTCTCTACAATTTCACTGTACTCTTTTGAAAATGGAATGTAGGATGGAATTTCTCCAGGAACCTCTATCTTCTCCTTTGGATAAAGGAGCTCTCCCATTCTGTACTTTAACTTGAACGTTTCAACGTTACTCCCTTCAATGATTTCCCTTAGTTTTTCGTTGAACATAAAACTCTGAAGGACGTTGATTTGGAACTCAATTTCGCTCTTTGGAATTAAACGGAAGGCCTTCTTTAAATCTCCTCCCTTTAGCAAGAACTCTGCTACTCTTTTCCTCCAGCCTCTTAAGTAGGTCAGAGCTCCCTCATAGTTCCTTTCCAAAAATAGCCTCTTTCCCCTCCTCTCCCTTGAGTTTTCAAATCCCGCAGGTTGAAACAGAAACTTCAGTGCCTCCTCCAGTTCGTCTAAAAGCTGGACGAAGAGCTTCCCTTTTCTTGAGGATGTAAACCTCTGCTCTCCGTAGTAGTTGGGAATGCCGATATCCTTTAAGATTCTTAACCTTTCTCCGTCAATTTTAAAGGTATCCCTTACCAAGATTTCAAACCTGTTTCCTAAGACAACCTCTCTCACGCTTTTTTTAAGGAAGCCGACCTCAGAAAGTGAGAGATTTTTCTCTTTGATTTCTCTAAGCCTAAATTTCTTAGGAACTGAAATATACTGGAGTGTTTCTGCATTCTTGTCCTTTTTTCCACCGTAGGAAATTTCCCTTAATGGAACTCTGCTTAATTTTGAAATTCTCCTGAGTGCCTCCTCTGTTTCAAGTCCCCTCTTTTTAAGGAGGTATGCCCTGTAACTACCTTCATTAGAGGGTTTTTCGGACAAAATTTCCTCGACTTTAAAATCTTCTGGTTTAAACTTTATCCTCACAGTTCATCCCTAAAACTACAGAAATCGCTTCCTCCTTCGTTTTCACCTTTCCAACTGCCTGGAGCTCTAAAAGTTTCTCCTTAATAACTCCAACGCACCTGTTGGGTCTATCGTATCCCTTTATCTCCATTATTTCCCTTCCTGAAAGGAGAGGTTTTAAATTCATCAGTCTCTCCCTGTAGAATTGAACTAAGTACTTTACAAACTTCTCGTATTCGAGGAGTTTCTTGAACATTTCCTCAGATGTAGCTCCAAAGTCTGCAACTGAAAGGAGAAGAGTATGGAGGAAGTACTCCCTTGTATCCCTGAAGAGCCTGTAAATTGCCCTCTCCGTCAGATTCCCCTTTCTGTAAAGGTCGTACAGGAAAAAAGGCCTAAGATGGTTTCTCACGACGATAAACCCCATCCTCCCTGCCTTCTTGCCAAATCCAAGCCTTAGTAGAGCTCCCTTTGTAATTTCGGCTCCTACCTTATCGTGGTTGTAAAAGGTCAATCTTCCGTTTATCTCCTTAACAGTTAAGGGTTTACCAACATCGTGGTAGAGGGCAGTTAACTTTAGGCACTCCCTATCAGAGAAGTTTGGAATAAGTTCGATTGAACCTAAAGAGCTTGAAAGCTCACCCAAAATTTCACCTGCTTTTTTGAAAACGTATTCCTCCAAGAGCTCAACAGTTTTCAGTGTATGCTCCTTTAGATTGTACTGGTGGAGCCCAGAGGGCGGAATTTTCTCAATTCCTGAAAGTTCCCCAAATATTCCGTAAAAAACCTCCAAGCTGTCAAAGTCCCTTAAAGCCATTGAGAACTTTTCGCTTCTTAGGATTTTTAAAAGCTCCTCCCTCACCCTTTCAACGGGGGACTCTGAGAGCTCCCTCTCCTTTCCCTTTGACTGCTCGATAAAGGAACTGTGGTAACTAAAATCGAGCTGAACTCTAAACCTTACTCCTCTAACAATTCTTACAGGGTCGTCAGAAATTGAGGTTTCGTAGGCAGGCCTTATTAACCCCTTCTGTAAATCCTCAAATCCGCCGGTCGGGTCAATCAAGAGGACATCATCGTTAAACGGAAGGAAGAGCTCCCTGAAGTCAACCCCTATTGCGTTTATTGTAAAGTCCCTCTTCCTTAAATCCTCCTCAATGCTCCCCCCCCAGAGGTTAGAGACGTCAATCCTGAAGTAATCGCCAACGAACGAAAATACCCTCTTTTCCCTTTCAAATGAGAAGGGCTTTCTCTTTAACCTTTCGCCTATACACTTAACAATTCTTTCTAAATCATCTGAGGTTACAAGGTCAATGTCCGTAAATTCCTTCCTAATCCCTAGGAGCCTATCCCTAACAAATCCTCCAACTATGTAGCAGGAATTGAAACACTCCGATATCCTTTCTAACTTAGGATGGTAGAAGGTTAACTTATGAACTCTCTTCTCCATAAATTCTCCTTGGAGGTCGTTTTGGAAATTCTAAGGGCAGAAAACTTAGTAAAAGTTTACAAAACGGAGAGCGATGAAGTAGTAGCCCTCAAAGGGGTAAATATATCACTAAAAGAGGGGGAGTTTTCCCTTTTGATGGGGGCATCAGGTTCGGGAAAGTCCACCCTCCTACACATCTTAGGAACCCTTGACAGACCGACGGAAGGAAAGGTTTACTACAGGGAGAGGGAAATTTTTACACTCCCTGAAAGGGAGATTGCAACATTTAGGAACAGAAAAGTAGGCTTTGTATTCCAGTTTCACTACTTGATAGGGGAGCTCTCCCTCCTCGAAAACGTGATGGTTCCTCTACTGATAGGAGGAGTTTCTGAAAGGGAGGCAAGGATTAGAGCGGAGGAGGTATTGAAATCTGTAGGACTTGGACATAGATTATCTCACAAACCGTTTGAGGTTTCTGGAGGAGAGAAGCAGAGAGCAGCAGTAGCAAGGGCTCTCGTCACCAACCCTGAAGTTGTTCTTGCAGATGAGCCAACCGGAAACCTTGATTCTCAGGCCTCCCACTCTGTGCTCTCCCTCATGAAGGAGCTCAACAGGGAACTTGGCACCACGTTCCTCATAGCTACACACAACAGGGAGCTGGAAACTTACGCAGATAGAATATACTTTATAAAGGATGGAGTAATAGTTTCTTAAACCAAATTTAAGGAGAGTTTATGTTTGAAAGATTTACGCAAAAGGCAAGGAAAATTATAATCAACGCTAAAGAACAGGCCGTTGCTCTAAGGTGTGAAAAACTTGGAACTGAACATATTCTTCTTGCCCTTTTAAGGGATGATGAAATTACAAATCAAATTCTATCAAAGTACAACATCTCAAAGCCAAGAATTCAGGAAATCATAATTTCTCAGGTTCAACCTGCCACCTACGACGTTGATATAAACACAATAACATTTTCAACAGAGGCAAGAAGGGTATTGGAACACGCCCTTGAGGAGTCAAAGATTTTAGGCCATGCCTACGTTGGCCCCGAACACCTATTTATAGCTCTTGCAAAGGAAAAGTTAGGTCTTGCAGGCAGGATACTTAGAAGTTACGGTTTGGACCACTACACACTGAGACGTGAGGTTTCTAACCTCTTAAGGGGAATTACAAACGAGAAGAAATCCTCAAGGAAGTCTGACACACCAAACCTTGATAAGTTCGGAAGGGATTTAACGAAACTTGCAAGGGAAGGGAAGTTAGACCCCGTTATAGGAAGGGAGAGGGAGATAGAGAGAGTCACCCATATCCTTGCAAGAAGGAGGAAGAACAACCCCGTTCTCATTGGAGAGCCCGGAGTGGGTAAAACTGCAATTGTTGAAGGCCTGGCAATCAAAATTGCAAAGGGAGACGTTCCGGAGAAGCTAAAGGATAAGAGGATTGTTTCTCTTGATATGGCCTCATTGGTTGCAGGGACAAAGTACCGTGGTCAGTTTGAGGAGAGGTTAAAGGCAATTGTTAAAGAGCTTGAGAACAACAGAAACGTTATCCTCTTTATCGACGAAATTCACACGTTGGTTGGAGCCGGAGCTGCAGAGGGCTCAATGGATGCATCAAACATCCTGAAACCCTCACTTTCAAGGGGAGAGATTCAGGTAATTGGGGCTACAACTATAGATGAGTACAGAAAGCACATCGAAAAGGACGGAGCTCTTGAAAGGAGATTCCAGCCTGTGATGGTTGAGGAACCATCCATAGAGGATACGATAGAAATACTCAAAGGTTTGAGGAAAAAGTTTGAGGAGTTCCACAACGTCATAATAACTGACGGTGCAATAGAGAGGGCTGTAAAACTTTCTGTCAGGTACATAAACGACAGGAAACTTCCCGATAAGGCGATAGACATAATTGATGAGGCAGGGGCAAAAGCCCAGCTTGAAATTAGTGCAAAAAACACAAAAGAAAAGGAGATAGAGGAGGAAATTGAAAAGGTAAGGGCTATGAAGGAAGAGGCCCTTACAATGGCAGAGTACGAGAGAGCTCACGAGTACAAGCAGATGGAGCTCCGTCTCATGGCGGAACTTGAGGAGGTTAGGAGAAAGAGCAGAAACGAAAGGGCCTCACAGAAAACGATTATTGATGAATCAAAGGTAGAGGAGATAGTTGCAAGTTGGACAGGAATTCCCGTTCAGCAGCTGCAGGAGAAGGAGGCGGAGAAGCTACTTAAGTTGGAGTCGGAGCTCCACAAGAGGGTTGTCGGCCAGGAGGAGGCAGTTAGTGCAGTAGCAAGGGCCATAAAACGCTCAAGACTTGGAATCAGGTCTAACGTTAACAGACCCATTGGAAGCTTCCTCTTCTTAGGACCAACCGGTGTAGGTAAGACGGAGCTTGCAAAAGCCCTTGCAGAGTACCTCTTTGGAGACGAGAAGTCAATGGTAAGAATTGACATGTCCGAGTACATGGAGAAACACACAGTATCGAGGTTAATCGGAGCTCCTCCTGGATACGTAGGATACGAGGAAGGTGGACAGTTAACGGAGGCAGTCAGGAGAAGACCCTACAGCGTAATTCTCTTAGATGAGATAGAGAAGGCTCACCCAGACGTTCTAAACATTCTCCTCCAAATTATGGAGGATGGAAGGTTA
Organism: Balnearium lithotrophicum; assembly: GCF_900182585.1. NCBI lineage: Bacteria > Pseudomonadati > Aquificota > Aquificia > Desulfurobacteriales > Desulfurobacteriaceae > Balnearium > Balnearium lithotrophicum. Next base: position 56,241 of record NZ_FXTM01000012.1, read on the forward strand.
ACGGACGGACTCGGAAGAACAGTCTCATTTACAAATACGATTATCATCATGACGAGTAACTTAGGAGCTAAACACCTCATCTCAGCTCAGAGGGGAATGGGATTTGAGGTAAGCGACGGTAAAGAGGAGGAGCGTTCATTTGAGAGGATGAAGTCCCACGTCCTTGACGAGGTTAAGAGGTTCTTTAAGCCTGAGTTTATAAACAGGCTTGACGGAATAGTTGTCTTCCATCCTCTTACAAGAGAGGACGTTAAGGAGATTGTCAGGAGACAGGTTGAAAGGTTGAACAGGGAGCTCTCAGAGAGGAACCTAAAGGTTCACGTTACAAACAGGTTTGTTGAGTACGTTGTTGATAAGGAGTTCAGGAAGGAGTACGGGGCAAGGACGATTAGGAGAGCTCTCCAGAACCTCATTGAAGACAGGCTTACCGACGAAATCCTCATGGGAAGGTTCACAGAAGGTGGAGAAGTCATTTTTGACGTAACTCCTAAGGGAAGAATTTCAGTGAGGGAGAAGAAGAAGAGGAAGAAGGAGACAACCGGAGTTAAGTAATGAGGCGGTTCAAAATAGACAGGGTCAAGAACGGCGAGGCCTTCCTGAGGGGACAGGAGGCCCGCCATGCCCTTAAAGTTTTGAGATTAAAAAAGGGAGACGAAATATTTGTTTTCGACGGTGAGGGTAGGGAGTACTTAGCCGTTATAGATGCAGCATCCCCAACATCTGTAAAGGTGAAAATATTAGAGGAAACAAACGTTAACAGGGACAGTCCCTTAAAGTCAACCCTCTTTATGGGAATAACGAACAAGGTTCAGAAGTTTGAGCTTGCAGTTCAAAAGGTAACAGAGTTAGGCGTAACCGAAATTGTTCCGGTAATCTGTAAGCGCTCCTCAACTGCCCAGCTTGTAAAGAACTGGGACAATAAGTTGAGAAGGTGGAGGGAGATATCGATAAATGCTGCAAAGCAGTGTGGAAGGAATGTTCTCCCTGAAATCCGCACTCCCATCAGATTGGAGGATGTAGAGGTCGATTCGGAGCTCTCCTTTGTCCTATGGGAAAAGGGAGGAAAGTCATTTAAGGACTTTCAGGGATACTCTGCGAACTCTGTTTCGTTCTTAGTGGGCCCTGAAGGGGGACTTGAGAGGGAGGAAATTGAGGTTTTGGAGAAGAAGGGTTTTAAACCAATCTACCTTGGAAAGAGAATACTTAGGGCAGAAACTGCAGCAGTTGCTGGAATGGCAATTATTCAGTTTATCTGGGGGGATTTAGGATAGTGGAAGTTTTAGCAGAGAGAAAAATTGGAGATAAAGTACTGAAAGTTGTTTTAGGCGACATAACGAACGAGAGTACAGAGGCAATAGTAAATGCCGCAAACAGTCTGTTGAGGCACGGTGGGGGTGTAGCTGGAGCTATCGTCAGAAAGGGGGGATACGAAATTCAGAAGGAAAGTGACAAAATTGTAGAAAAGTTTGGTCCTGTTCCCGTAGGTAAGGCTGTCTATACAGGAGCAGGAAAATTAAAGGCAAAGTACGTAATCCACACGGTTGGTCCTGTATGGGGAGAGGGAAACGAGGAGGAAAAACTTAGGAGTGCAGTAAGGTCTTCTCTTGAAGTTGCAGAGAAATTGGGGATAAAATCGGTAGCCCTTCCGGCAATAAGCACGGGGATTTTTGGCTATCCAAAGGAGGAGGGAACTAAAGTTATCCTTGAGGAAGTTGCAAAGTTCTTAAAAGAGAGGAAAAATTCATCCCTAAAAGAGGTTCACCTGACAAATATTGATAGGAAAACAGCGGAGCTCTTTGTTAAACATTTAAACAATTTAATTAGTTAACAGTTTTAGTACGCCTTCACTATCTCCTTCATCTAAAAACTTCCTTCGGAGTTCAGGGTTTTCCTCTTTTATAGCCTTGTGGCACTTTACACACTTCTTTATTACCCTATGGGCAGGTGAAGAGCTCATTACTTTTCTGTAGGAGTGGCAGTCAAAACAATCTGCACCACATTTGTCCATTCCTTTTGTAGAGTGGTTCGGATGGCAGTTTGTACAGGTAGATATAACCTTATGTTCCTTGTCCTTAGGAATATTGCTGTGGCATTGGTAACAGTCGCTACTGCAGGCAAAGGAAATTGAAGAGAAAAGAGTAGAAAGAAAAAGAGATAAGACCAACCTTCTCAAATCTTAACCTCTTTTAAATTGAAGAAGTTTGGAAGGAAGGATTACCACCTTCCTCCCCAGCCGAATCTCCAACCTCTTCCGGCTCCTCTGCCTCTTCCAAACCAACCTGCTCCACGTCCTCTACCAAATCCTCTTCCGCACCACCAGCCTCTTCCTGCTCCACGTCCGGCAGGAACATCTGCTCTAACTATATTCTCGCTTCCACACTTAGGACACTTTACCATCCAACGGGGTTTGCCAAAGGGTTCCTCAAACTCGTGCCCACAGTCTAAACACTTAAACTTTCTCTTTGGAACTACTTCCATAGTTAGTACCTCCTAACTTAGATTCAATTTTAATTTATTACTTAATGATTAAAATTTCAATAGTTTGCTCCGATTCGTGTTGAAGTTCAGAAAGAAGGTGGACACCCTAAAATAAGATTTGAACTCCAACAAAAGGAGGTGTCCACCAATGAAACAATTAAAGAAATTCAAAGGAACATCCCTGCACATATCAAATACACCCTTCAAAAAAACAATCAAAAGAGGAACGAAAATCAAAACCAAACTCGACCTAACAAAAGACCCAAACGTGAGAAAAAGACTTAAATGGATTCAACACTACGAAAAACACCAAAATGCAAGACTAACCTGCAGATACTTCGGAATAAGTCCAACTACCTTCTACAAATGGAAAAATAGATACAAAAAGTACGGTTTAGAAGGCCTCAAAGACAGAAACAAAAGACCCCACAGAGTAAGACAACCTCAGAT
>NZ_FXTM01000013.1 GCF_900182585.1 Balnearium lithotrophicum
ACAAAAGCTCTATACGTGCAAACAGGGACTGAGGTTATACTTCTCCAAAGAAACCATTTAGCACCAGAAGACTTAGGTTTTGTTTTAATGTGGAGGATGTTGAAGTCTGGGTAAGTCAAATAATTCCCATGGTTTCCAAAAGCCCAATCCAGAAATTCTTTTTCTACATCACTCCTGTCAGTATCGGGGTTTGATACGTGTTCTCTTACAGGAATTAATTCTGCTACATCTATTAAAGAAGCTTTGTAGCTGTAGCCATCTGGAATATATAGACCATTATCGTCTGCTCCAGATGAACAGATAAGTTGAGAGTTAAAATGAACATTAACAGACGGGAATTCTCCCCTTACACCAGCTACAAAGCCGTCAACTTTTGAGTGAGCATAGTTGACTGCATCGTTGACTTTCTGGTCCCACTTGTCAGCCTGTGTTGCGAACCGTTCTACAAGCTGAGAGGTGTCATTTTTTAGTTCAAGTATTGCCTGTGTTAAGTCCATCTTCTACCTCCTATACAAGTTTTGTTATTGTTAATTTCCCTGTAAGAGAAGTTGGGTTCCCTTTACTATCTTCTACTTTGAACGTGAGATTTGAAACAGTTGAACCATTTACTTTCCAGTGGTTCGAAAAGGACGCAAAGTTTGAGTTGTATTTTGCTGTATCTGATTCGTCATAACTGATTCCACCCTGAATGGAAATTCCCTCATCACAGCAGAACAACTTAAATGAGATTGCTGAATCGTCATCTAACTGGTCAACTGGAGAAAAGCTGTGTTGATTTCCGTTATTATCAGTTAGATAAATAACAGGTTTATCACTGTAGCTGTCATCTATGAATATTGCTACTTCGTAAATCCCTTTGGTAAGTGAAACATTTGCCTTTAGTTCCTTTTGACCTGATGCTTCAAATACTACGGTTTCTCCGATATCTAAGGATGAACCCTCTTTTGGACTGTAGGTTATCTTTTTTCTGCTTTTCAGGATGTAATTAGCCGTATCTAAACTCGTGTAGTTGTTATCTACGTAGTCCTTCGTTGCATAACCGTCCAAGTCGGAAGTTTTTGCGAACGTACTATCAACGTAACTCTTATCTGCTTTTGAGCTTTTGAGGTTCTCTATTTGGGTTTTGATGTCGTCTATTTCAGATTGAAAACCTGCTACAACGTCCGAATCTACTTTTTCCTTTACCTGAGCAAGGAGTTTCTCTATCTTGTCTATTTCCTCCTCTACCTCGTTTAGCTTGCTTGTGTTGACTACTCTTAGCTTTTCGGAGATGTCTGTTATTGCATTTCCTATCCTTGCTAAAACCGTTTGGTCTGTGAGCTCTTCAAGGAGAAGGTTTTGTTTTATTTCTTCTGCTCTTTCCTCTAAAATGGTGATTCTCGGAACCTGAACGTTTTGAAGCTCCTCTTTTACAGCATTGGCAGTTGCAATGGCTTCGTCTGCCTTATCCTTGATGGATATGATTGCTATTTCGTGGTTTGTCAGCATCTGAGCTATTTGCATAAACTCTTCTGTGTAAAGGAGTTTAAGGTCTGGATTGCTTTCAACTATCTCTATCTTGTCAAGTGGAACGTCTGTTACTCTGATTGAAATCCCTGCAAGGAGTTTCAGGTTTTTGTTCTTCCATGCAATCGGAACTTCAGGGTGAGACCAGACGAAGGCAAGTGTTCCGTCCTCAAGATACCAGCCTATCTCCCTTATCCAGAACTCAGGTGCGTTTTCTGGAATCAGGGCAGATAGGTCCATGTAACCGTCCGAGGGGAAAACTTTTCCGCTTGAAATCGGGATTCTGATTATTTCGTTCTTTAGACTTGTCTGGTCTTTGTCTGGAGTGTATCCTGCATCTCCAAAACCTATGTGGGTTAGTTTTAACTTTACCTCTGGAAGTCCTGAAGCCTGAAAGAACTTTTGAAGTCCTGCCGTTGTTGTTATCGGTATCAGCTTTATCTCTTCTGCCATTAGTTGATTCCTCCTGTGAGGTTAATCCTTAGAAAAGCAAGTGAGTTAAATGAGCCTGAAACTGCACAGGAAGAGGAAAAGCTCCACTGTGTTTCTGTTGATTCAAGGGAAGCCTTTGAAACTTCGGTAGCTTTAGCAGTTGAAAAGATTGAAACTCCGTTTTCAAGGGATAGTCTCTTTTCCGTTTCCTCTTCAAGGGTGGTTTTTGTAAACGAGACAGGTTCTATGCCAGTTCCGAATACTCTGTACTCTCCGTCCTGAGACATTAGGATTTTCTTTTCGGTGTCTTCCTCAAGGGATGCTTTTGTGAAGGTTGATAGCTTTGAGTTTGTAGCTATCTTCTGTTTGTTCTTAAAGAAGACGTGGAACTTTAGTTCGTCTAACCAGCTTCTTTCATTTTTGTATTCATTTATTAGACGTATGAGTTTTTCCTGTACTTCTGGAGAAAGAGTTATTCCTAATTTCAGGAGATTTTCAAAAAAGAGGTCTATTTTAAATTTGTAAGGTTCTCCACCATACTCAAACCATTCTTTGAAATTTCCTTTTATTCCTAAAGAATCTAAAGCTTTCTCAACGGCGAATCTTGTTCCTTTGAATTTATGCAAGTCTATTGCGTTTGCTAATTGCTTCCTATAAGATGCTGGAAGTATCTCAACAAAATCAAATCCAAGATTGCTTGCAAGGAGGGGCAATTTATCTTCAGAAATAGTGTCTATATCAATCAAATTCCAGAGGGCTTTTACTTCTTCTAAAGCTACATCAAACTCTGGAGATAGAATTTCCTTAATAAACTCATACCAAGGTTCATTATCCTTATAAAAATCAGGAAATATCTCATGAAACTTCAATAGTTACCTCTCCTAAAGTAAGGAGTTTGTAGGTTGTCTCTGGAATAACATCAGAAGATGGAGCGATTATGTGGCAGTAATCAACTCCGTCTATCTCGTCTATCAGTCTGTAAATGTCTGAAATTCTAAATGCCTGTCCTGGAGAAAGCGATTTGAAATAATTCCTAAGCAAATTAATTGCCTTCTGCCTAATGCTTTCAAGGTTATAACCAACAATACCTTTTATAGAAAGCTTAATGTCAATAGGAACAAACTGAACATCTTTTATATTAACTTTATCTGTTAAGGCTCTTCTTACTGCGAGAACTTCGTCAACCTTTCTCTTTAGTGCATCATCTGCTACGACTGGATTACCGTTTATGTCCTCAGTGGCTATATAAAGGTCAACAACTCCAGGTTCAGGGGAGAAAGCTACAGCGTATTTCACCCCTTCAACTAAGGTTTTAGCAAGATTTTCGTAATCCCAGCCTGTTACAGCTCTTTCGTTTGTTTTCAATCTCACTATTGCATTCCTTTTTATTTCCTCAATGCTTTCTTCGTCGGTTCCCCCTGTAAACGGAGTATCATTTCTAACCATTACAGGAACAACATTCCCGCTAATATCAGTGATAGTGTCTACTATATTCGTAAGTCTTCCTGAAAGAATATTTCCTTTTGAGCCCTCAGTTAATAATACTTCCATGAGAACTCTTGAATTCTTTGGAGGATTTACAATGGTAATCACATAACTTTCAGGAGTTTCCTCTATTTTAAAAGCGTTAGTTTCATTTAAAACAAGGTTATCTGTTTCAAAGTACTGCTTTCCATCAACGTAAACTTTAACATCATATAATCTTTTGTCTTTAATCTCAAAACTTTCATAGAATTCTCCACGGGCAGTAAAAATTAGGGTTTGAACTTCTCTCTGGATAGCTCTAACACTAACTTCTTTTTTACCTGCCTTAAGAGTGACTGTATCCTCTGTTTCGTAATAGATGCCGTTAACTTCAAGTCTTGTGCCTTTTGGAATAATAATATCTTTGTCCCAAGGAGAATCAAGGAAGAATGTAACTGTTCCTCCTGCTGGTTTCTTTCTCTTAGGAGAGTAACCAATAAGCCTTGCAAGGCTGACTACACTTCTTCTTTGCCTTGCTTTGTCAAAAAATAATTCATTCTCAAGTTGGTTTACATAAAAACCGAGCATATCTATCGCAAAGGCTACAGCTTCGATAAAAACTGTACCAATATTTGACTCTGTAAAGTCATTAACCTTGTTTGGATATTTCTCTTTTATTCTCTGAATTATTCTCTCTTTGACGGCATCAAAAGAAAGGTCATACTTGATACTCATAATCCTCCCTCAAAATAAAAAAGGCTAAGACAGCCGACTAACTGCCTTAGCCTTTCAAAGTATTTTAATGCAAATGAATTGCTAAGTCAATTATTGAAAAAGCAAATTTGATATACTTAAAAATCATTTCAAATTTTAGAAGAGCTAAGAAATGATGAAAGAACTAACGATAACTAAGTTGGCAAGATTTATCAGTGCCCATTTAACAAATAGTGAAATAGAAGAAATTCTTCTGGAAGCTGGTGATTCAGAATCTTGTAGGGATTGTAATGAACCTATTTCTGTTTACAGAAAAAACAATCCACAGTTTTCCTCTAAGGAGAAACGTCTTAAAAATGTTTTTTTGTATTATTCAAAACAAACCTGGTATGATGGAAGTTACTATTACTGTTTATTAGAAATTATAAATGCTTTTTATACTAAAATACATGATTTTAAAACTACTGATGAGGGAAAAGAAATTTTAAAAAGACTACATGATGACGGTATTGAAATAGAAAGACTTGGAATTAAAAAGGAACTTTATGATAGTTTTGATTTACCAGAAAAGATTAGTCTTATAAGAGAGAAACTCACAGACTATAATCTTGAAATTTCGCTTCATCACATTGATGAAGCTTTATCAAGTTATAAACTGGGAAACTATGCATCTGCCAATAGCCAAATTAGAACATTCTTTGGTGCTTTTTTTCAGGAAATAATGAAAAAGCTTCAAAGAGATTGTGAGGGCGAAGGAGATTGTAGAAAGAAGTTTTTAGAATTTTTTCTTAAACCGGTGTTGGATGAAAAAGAATTCAAAGCTATAGATAATATGCTAACTGGATTTTCCAAGTTTCTACATTCCAAAGGTTCTCATCCAGGTATTCCTGATAAAGCAACTACGGAATTCCGCCTTACAGTAGCTGTAGCATGGGTTTTATATACTCTGGAGTTACTTAAAAATAAGATTTAGTAAATTGGAAAGTTAATATCAACCTGTTTAGTTCCTGTAAGCCCTATTATCTCGTAATAAATCTTAAACTTTACATAGTTTTCCTTTCTCTCAATCAATTCTAAATCTCTAAAAACAACTCTTTTTTCCCATTTCTTTATAGCTTCCTCAACTACAACCCTCATTAACTCTACGAGGACATCATCATTAGGTTCAAAGATTACTTTCCTCCAATCGGAACCAAAATTCCTAAGCATTGCTCTTTCACCTTTAGCTGTGAGAACTATTTGTTTAATACTATCTGCAATAAGAGCCTCATCTTCTTTAATAGGTGGAGTGGAAATTGTTCCTTTATTAAAACCAAGTCCAAAGCCCTTATATACAGCCATCTTTCCCTCACAGAATTTTCTCATGTTCTTCTGAAGTTTCTGCATTTTGCTGAATCTCATCTACAACTGCATTGGCTATAGCAGTAGCAAATCGGTACATCCAGTTGATTTCGTCTCTTCCCAAATTTCCTATTCCAAATCCTTGGGATTCAAGCTCATTTATTATTCTATTTCGCAAACTCTCCTTTGATAGAGCCATCTCTACCCCTTGCTTGCCTTAACGTTTATTGAATAGTCTGAATGAGGTTTTCCTGTAAACGGACAAATGCAATCTTTTGTAACTACTCCAGATAAATCTCCAGTTCCACCATCTATTAAGACTTCTCTGTTTGCCTTGATTACTATTTTTCCATCCTCACGAAGAATTAAAATTTCATTGCCGTTGGGGTCTATGATTTTTATAAATCCTTCATCATCCGAGATATGAATCAGATTTCCAGATGGGGTTTTAATTAAAAACTGCTTGTTGTTTTTCATTTCAGTTGAAGGTTCACCTTTTCCAAACCAGGTCCCTATCCAGACGGGCTTTGTTGTATCAGGCTTAAGGTTGTAGTTCCCCTCAAACGTTACCCAAACTGTATCTCCTTTCTTAGGAATCATCCAAAAGCCATAATCAGAGCTCCCACCTATCGGTAAAACTGGATACGCCCAAGGTAAATCCTCTGTTCTATATCCGTCATAAAGCCCAATAACTCTCACTTTTAATCTTCCCATTCCAAGAGGGTCTTTGTCCTCTTCCACTATTCCTCTATAAAACATTTTTAGCTCCTATTGATAGTTCCTGAAACTGGTTGGTTTGCCGTAGAAATGGCGTTCCTTATAAGCCTTAGTTCTGTCCTAAAATCCCCTACGGAAATAGAGTGTTTTACTCCAACTACTTGGTAAATACCGCTTGTGTAATGGAGTTTTACCCTCTGCCCTTTCTTTATGTAGACGAGAACTTTAATGTTGGATAGTGGCTTTATATCTGGATTTCCGAAAATTTCAGCTGAAGCAGTTACTGGGATATCGGCACTTTTACCCCAAAGGTTCTTTAAAACAGTTAATTCCTTTCCCGTTTCACTGGAAAATGGTCTTAAACTCTCAGCTTTTACAGAAACCTTTTTAGTATCAAGTTTTACGTTCTTAACTGTTTTCTGATTTATTTCAAAAACCTGCTTTTGCTTTGTAATTGGGTCGTAGCGAACTGCTTTGACATTTTCTCCAGTTGAATTGATTCCTAAAAGCATGCTGCCTTTCACTTCTGGTTCAAAACTGATTAAGGGCTCATGCTGCAAATGAGTTGCATTGTAAGCAAAGGTTTTAATTGGTTTATTTTCCAGGGGAAGTCTTTTGAAGTGGAGCTTGTTGTCTTTCCAATTTACTGTAAATGGAGATTCATTTGCCCTTTGATTGGCAAAGGGTAGTAGTTTCTTTAGGATGAACTCGTAATCAGTTTCATTCTGCTGATAGAAAGTCCCCCTTTCTTTGACGTCGTCAACTTCACACTCTATTCCATTTTCCCTGCATATCTGTTTCACAATATTTGAAGGTGTATCGTGAAAACTTCTGTTTTTCTCCTTGCTCATTAAGGGAATTCCGCCCTGAGCAACTGTTTTTATTTCAACCTTTATTCCCACTGGCATAAAGTGAGGAGTGTAATCAAGAATTTCTCCCTTAAAGATATAAGACGATTGCCTCTTTCCGTAATCATCTATCCAGCCAAATTGAAATTCAATTTTTTCCCCTATGTGGGAAGCAAGAATTGATTCTACATAATCCCCAATCAAGTCGAAAAGTGAAATAGTAGCCGTAGCTATTTTATCCGCTGGAATATCTATTTCTGCAGAAACCTTTTGAACATCGGTTGGTAATTCTCTTCCGTTTAACTTTACTATTAAAAACGGTCTCTTGTTAACGGGAGCCATTTATCCAGTCCTCTATATCTTCAACGTAGGGAATTTTCAGTTTTTTACCAGGAATTACTTCCTCTAAGGGATTGAGAATGTCGTTAGCTACGGCAATAGCCCACCAGTAATCGTGGGTTCCATAATAGTTAAAGCTTATCAAGTCTAAAGCTCCTTCTTCTCCAGGTTGAACAATATGAATAGTCTGGAATCTCCTGAATTCAGGTCTTTCCCAAAGCCCGTAATGGTTTCCGTAAACAGGAGTTCTTGCAAAGCGTGTACTGGACATTATTTCCTCACATCGTATGCTGAAATCCTATCCTCGTGAACTGCGAATTCAATTGAAACTGTTGCATACCTTGGTAGCCCCCTCCTAATATCCCAAACATCACCGTATTGAACTTCAACATCTCTAACGTTGCCAGTGCAATTGAAGGTATTTCCCCATATTAGCTTTACATCTGGTGGAGTCGTTAAAACATTACCAGATTTAGCTGGATAGGTGAGGCTCTTTAAGAAATTTATTTTCTTTTCTACTTCATCCCCTCTTCCATAAAAAGTAAGAGAGAAGCTTATGGACCTTAGAGATGAGGCTGAAAAAACAGGAACCGGTGCTGAATTACCTATGACTTCAACGTCATTATAGTTTGCACTTTTTCTCTCTATTAGGTCAGAAGGCTGTAACATTCTACCTTCAATCTCAAAAGACAAGTATTCCTTAGTTGTAAGGTCTATAAGCATCCCTTTCATGTTCTTTAAATAGCAAAACCTCCACTAAATTTCATTTTTGCCTTCTCCTTTCCTTAAGTTCGCTAATAAACCTGTCGATAAACCACTTTCTTTCTGCAACTGTCATGCTCATGGCTTCTGAATAGCTTATAGAAAAGTGTCTTGTGAGGATGTAAACTTCCTCAAGCACAGCATTTAGAAACTTACTCTTCTCTGAATTCGGTAGGAAGAAAGAACTCTAACGTAATTGGAATATTTGCCGTAAAAGACTTGCCACACAAAGGACACTTTAAGTCCTGTCTAAAGTCAACTCCATGTTCAAGAAGTCTCTCTGCCTTTCTTAGTTTTGCGAGCTCTCTTCCTAAAAGCCCCTCAATGAAATCTATCCTTTCTGAAAGGGGAACTTCCTTGCCGTCCAGAGCTCTTATCATATATGCGTAACTCACAGAGTATAGGTCTTCTAAACTTCTGCCCTGAGCTGCCAGCTGGGATTTATAGTTGTTAACTTCTTCTACTTCCTGAGAAGTTAAAGGAGATAGAGCAACTTTTCTTCCGTTTATTTCAATTTCTAAGGGGAGCTTATCAACCTGAATTTCCTTAATAGGTAACTTCTTCAAATCTATGAACTTCTTGAAAACCTTTTTACAGGCAGGACAGTCTATTTCTACAGAGTAATCTGGAAAGTAAGAATTAACTCTTAACCATACCAGGAGGAAAGATTTATCCCCTTCTGATAGTTCTTCTGCCTTTGGACCTTCTTTTATACATCTATTAAGAACCCTATTAATAGCACTTTCAACCGTATCTCCATTAGCAGAGGCTATTATTTTTTCTTCCCTTCCTGTTATGGGTCTAATCAAAACTTTTCCACTATACCCTAAAAGACCCTTGCTTGGCAGTTTAACCTCTATAGCTTCGGGTTCAACAAAAGCCATACTATTCCTCCCCAGCTTAAATTTCTAATTCCATATAGCGGTAGATTCCTTGAACTTCATACTGCTGTTTTTCTGAGGCTGACCAGTCCCAGTTTTGATTGGCAGGTTTGAGCCACATGGAGCTAAATTTGTAGCTGAAGAGCTGATTACCTGTGGTATCAAGAACTATTAGCCTTCCATCAAAAGAGAGGTCCTTTACATCCTGTTGAACTCCTCCATTCTTGGGGTCGAAAAGCATTCTCGTACAGGCTTCAACAAACTTAACCCCTGTGAGATTCGTATCCTTTCTAATATCAATGTTGAACGTGATATCTCCAGCTCTTATTTGTCCTGGAAACCTGTCAACAAAATTGAGGTATGGAACCTCCACCTCTTGAACTTCGTTTCCCTGTATATCAACTACAGCTATCTCCATAGAAATTATTTTTGACTGACCATTTATCGCAGATAAAACAGCTGGAGGAGGGTATACCTCCATAACTGCCATATTCTTTCTTACAACATCTAAAAGGGGAGCCATAGGGCTTACTTTTCCTACAGATGGTGGAGTAAAGCTAAAACCCATTTTTACCTCCATGCAATTTAATTGCTCTACTGAACGTATTCGTTAAACTCTGCACCTGTTCTTAGAATTCCGAACTCACTAACAACAATCTCAGCTGCTTTCGTTGGTTTAATTAAAGCCTTTCCGTACATCAGATATTTATCTATTCTCTCAGGAGTGTTGGTTGTTTCATCACAAATAGTCTGAAAAGCGTATATGCCTCTTCTTCTCTTTATATCTTCCAAGAATGGGTCAACAAGTCCCTTCCACTGCCTCCATGTAAATGGGTCGTTAGGCTCAAAAACGAGGTATTTAGTAGAGGTAGCAATAACTTTTCTAATATAGAGAAGAAGCCTTCTGACATTTACTCTGTCGAGTGCTGATGGTTTTCTCTGTAAGGTTTTTTGCCCCCAAATTGCTATGCCGTCTTTCTTAAATCTGACAATTGGGTTTAAAGCATTTTGATTGCCGTACATTAACTCCATTTCACCTTCAGTGGGGTTATACTCGACATTAAGAGGAGTAACGAGTTTTCCTCTATTTAAACCTGCTGGTGCAAACCATGGGTCAGCTACCTTATCCGTGTATGCATAGACTCCTGCTACGAATCCTTCTGGAGGAACCCAAATTTCCCTATCTCTCCACCGGTCGTAAACCTTTAGCCATCCGTAGTACATAGCTCCGTAAGAACTGTTAAATGCCTGGAATGCTCCACCATTTCCGTTGTGCCACTCCACGGCTTCCTGTGGAGTCATTCCTTGTGGAGTGCAGTGAATGCTCATGCAATCGCCTCTGCTTTCACATACAGAAAGGCATTTATTGATTACTTCTGGTTCTGTCCATCCTGGAGCTGTTATGATGTTGATGTCTATTTCGTTAGGATTGGCAACTGTATCAATTGCTTTCATTACATTGCCAGCGGTTACTTTACCTCCGTCAGACCCGCCTGTGAGCTTAACTGTTGCAGGTGCTGGATTATTTGTGGATAGAACTTTGAATTTGACATACTTGCTGCGGGTGTTCTGGATAAATTCTTTGGCTTCTGGATATTTAGAGGTTTTCCAGTTAATTACCTCAACAACGTTATCAGATTTATCAAGAGAAATAAGGACTTTATAGTAATCCTCATTAATGGAGGATACAGTAACAACAATTCTGTTGTAGTAGGAACCTTCTCCAATAGCCTCTACTTTTAGAACGTCTGCTCCCCCTGAATCCTTAAGTACTGCCGATGCCTTGGTTGCATCGTCTGGAACAACTCTTATACAGTAGAGCATATTTCCCTTTTCAAGAAAGGCTAAAGCACTGAAAAAGTCCTGATTAATGGCAGATAAAATCGGCTGACCATTGTCCCCAAAGAAAGTATTAATCAGCATATCCGTAACTGATGTAAGTGTAGGTTTAAAACTTTCTCCTTTTGGAGAAACTATTGGCATAGCACAGATAGAACTTGATAAAGCTAATGCGTACAAAGAAAAATCTTCTTCCTCTGTATAAGAGCCTGGAACAACAAATACTCCCATAATTTAGCCTCCTTATTTGACTTCGGAAATTTCTATGAGACCTCTTTCTTCAAGCCTCTTGAGATTGGCTGGAATTTCAGAAAGCTCTACCTTTAGCTTTTCAAATGGATTAAGTCTGACTCCGCAGATTGTTAAATCTTGACCAGAAGAGTTCTTTATGAGAAAAGTTTTTCTTTGAGGTTGTTCCTTGTTGGATACCCCTACATCCTGAATTTTTTGATTTTCTTTATTTTTCTCCATTTCCTTGTTTTCAGTCTTTTCCATAATTCCTCCTCTCATAGAAATAAAAAAGGGACTAAGACCGACTGAAAGTCTTAGTCCCTCATTGATATGTTAATGCAAATAGATTGCTAAGTAAAGAGTTCGTTTGTAAAGAACAATTTAAAATAGAACTATCTAATTTAAAATAGTTAATTGATGGAGAAAAAAATGGATGGACTTGGCTTTGAGTATTTACTGTTGAGAATCTTCGAATGTGGGATGAAAGAATCTATCTTAAGATACTTAACAAAAGAAGAAATTGCCGAACTTAAAAAAGCATTAGTGGATAAATCAAGCCTTTATGGGATTTCCGTAAATAAGGAAGGAAAACTAACAGTTGTTTTGTACAAAGGAGATGATCCTGCTGGATTGGCAAGTGCAAACACTTTTAATAACTGTAAGCGGGATAAGATTTCTTTTTTGAAAACCAAGACAGTAGTAGCTTATGCTATAGCTACAGCCAATAGTCTTATAACGAACAGATGTAATGACCTTAGGGATCCTGAGGATTATAGACTTATGGATAAGTATCTTGAGGATGTCTTTAATGCAAAAGATTGTGATACTCTCTTTAAAACTTTAGTAGATTATAAAAGTAACTTTCTGGGGAGATTTAAGGATTGTTTCTGTCCAGAGTATTAAAGAGATTTTTAGAAAAGCCAATAAAGTTGAAATCTCGCAAAGAGAATAATGAGAAAAATAAATTTCGCCTTAATCTTCTCAAAAAAGAGACTCTTCCGTATTATCAAGAATTTATCGAATATTTTATTAAACATCTCTGCGAAATATCTTATCACTATCAACCTTGTAAAATGGAAAACGAAGAACAGAGAAGTTTTTACATTTTAAATTATCTTTTAACACATATTATTCCTTTTTATGATATTTGGGCGTTAACCTACAACGGAAAAATTGTAGGTTTTGCTGTTGTTCTTCCTGGTCCTGATACTTCTTGCTTGACTTACTTGTACATTGACAAGAAGTATAGAGGCAGGCGATTAGGATTATCCACTCTTAAAATATTAGAAAATCATTACGGAAAGCTTCACTTATATATAGAAGAGGAGAGGAGTAAAGAACGCATTCCATTCTACAAAAAGGCTGGATTCAAGGTAGTAGATTCAAAAGAAGAAAAAGGGGCTAAATATTTAAAGCTTGCTAATTGGAAATAATACCGATACAGAATAAACTTTCGAATGACAAGCCTTTTGTTTATCTCTTTCTTTAACATAGGAAGATTGAGCAAAAGGTAATTTGAAAACGGTATTGGTATAAGTACCCTTAATTGTCTGTTAATTCTATTAATTCATTTACTATTGTTTCAATTCTTTTCGTTTCTTTCTCCCCAGCAGAAAGCCAGCTCTCAATCCTCAAAGTTGCAACAAACCTCAAAATCCGGTCTTCAGAATCAGACTCTAACTCAGAAGCATCTGAGATGTCCTCAAGGAAAACAGGAAAA
The DNA here is from genome assembly GCF_900182585.1 of Balnearium lithotrophicum. NCBI lineage: Bacteria > Pseudomonadati > Aquificota > Aquificia > Desulfurobacteriales > Desulfurobacteriaceae > Balnearium > Balnearium lithotrophicum. Next base: position 12,795 of record NZ_FXTM01000013.1, read on the forward strand.
ACAAGCCCACCACAATTTATCTTCCCACCATAAGCAAACCAGTGAACAAGCTGGGTCTGGAGATAAGAAACGTCTGAATAATACTTACACCAAACGTCAACCTGATACTGAACATCAACGGGAGTGAACTTTGTTATGTTCCAGTCTAAATCTTCCCTTTTGGCTGGAGCTCCATACCACGGTCTAATAAAAGCATTAAACCTTGAAGGATTAGGCATAACAGAAACTCTGAAAAAGGAAACTATAGGAAGAGACTGCCTTGAATCTTTGGCAAAGGCTTTTTCTGGAATTGCATAAATAACTTTTACTGGAACGCTATTACCGTTCTTATCAAGGTAAACAAGTCCTTCAAGAGCTTTCTTCAAACCTTCATCAATTTCTCTAAGGGTTACCATTTTCTCCCTTTCTCTTTCAGGAACCTATTCCAGAAGTAACGGATATTCTTTGAAACGTAATCGAAAGCTGGTCTCCAATGAGGTCTTGGAGGCATTCTTCTTGTTCCAAACTCCAGCCATTTAGCAAGGTCTCCCATCTTAACCGTTCTACCTTCAAAGTAGTGAATTCTCTCTTTATCTACTCCAGCAACGTAGAAATTTCCTGAACGATATACTTTAAAGGTATCTAAATACTGTCCTGTAGCTATTAAAGTTCTTGTATCAAGTCCTTTTTTCTTTTTCCATTCAAGGTATTTAGGAGAAAAAGGCTGCCACTTGTTAGCCCATCTTTGCTCTAAAATCGCAGTTTTAGCTGTTTCTACAATCTTCCTTGCTACATATTTATCAAAACCTCTTCCGAGTTTCTCACCTTCTCTCTTCAGCTTCTGCCTTATTCTTTTGGCAGGTTGATAATTTCTACCTCTAACTTGAATTTTAACTGGCATTTTCGGTAATCCTTTTAGCAGTTGCTACAAATTGGATGAAATTTCCTGTATTTCCAAAAAAATCTCCTCTATCGGGTCCAAAGGTGAGGATTTCGTATTCGTCTCCTTCCTTGAGCACTACTCTATCCCCAATTGACACCGTCAATTTTTTTTCTTCAAGTAAAGGCTTGGAGAAGGTAATCAGCAGGTCCCTCTGCTCGTCTATTCCGTACTTTGAGAGAAGTTTCAATGGTGGATTTCTGACAACAAAAGCATCTATTTCTACGGGTTCTTTATAAACTCTGCTTTTTGTTTCTCCGTATAAATCATCAACAGCGGTAGATTCTTTATCGAGGACTTTAACCTGTATGGTCTCAAAGTAGAGTTTAAAGAGTTCCTTATGAAAACCTTTGGTAAGAGAGAGTTCATACTGTCCAAATTTCACTTTCTTCCAGCTCCTTTACCAGCAATCTGTCTACTTCTCTTCTTAATTGCAATTATTTTGCACGTTTCATAGGCTTTCTTTTCTGAATAGCCAAGACATTTGTAGTACTCAACACAATTGGCAAATCTTTCTCCAGTTCCAGCTCTGCCTTTGAAGTGGATTATTTGAGAACCATCATGGACTGTATATTTATCAAGGCACTTTTGCTTTTTCTTATTGTCAAGTTTTTGTTTAGTTTCCTGAATAACTGCTTTAACGTAAGACCTGTACCATCCCATAGCTCACCCCGTTGTAAAGAAGCCGTAGAATTTCCTCTCCTCAACTCTTCTCTTGTACTCCTCTTCTGCTTCTTGAGCCTCCTGAAGGAGAACGTCAGCATCAAGCTGAACGGTTCCCCCTGGAGAAGGAACTCCTGAAAACTTCCCTCTAATAGTTCTAAGAATTCTCCTTGCTTTAGCACCTACAAGTAAGAGGAAGAGCTCCCCGATTTCTGTACCTTGTTCTATTTCCCCTAAACTGTAAGGAGTGACGTATTCAACCGCACAAACCGAAGAGGAAGTCGGAGGAGGATTGAGATATAGGACTCCATCTTCCCATTCCCAATCTGGGTCTGTTCCATAAGCCCTTTCAGCCATCTCAGTCCATGCCTTAAGGCGGGCATAGTAAGCTATGCTAAGAAAATTTCCTTCCGAGAAAAGGCTGAAAATATCTTCGGGAGGGTTGGGAATATAGGTGACACGAAAGGGTTCATAGGGAAAAGGATAGCTCTGCTGACCAGGAGTAAGAAGAAGGGCAACCTTGTTCTTTTTTACAAAATCACTGTTTATTCTTGATAGTGCAAAAGATATGCAGCGGTTTATTTGCTCGTCTGTTAATTCCACTTCAACTTTGGGATAACCCAATTCTGAAAGGACTATATCTTTAACTTCTTCAAAGGTCATTTTTTAATCCAATTTTTAAGAATTGGAAAGAACGGCGGGAGGCACACTATTTCACCTCCTGCCAGCTTCTTACTACTTCAACTTTCTTGGTGAAATCAAACTTTATAGAAGTGCCATCAATAGAGAAAGGAATCTTGTAGTATTTATCTCCCCCTGAAACTTCGGAGCCGTAGAAATGAGCAATTATGTAATCTTTATAAATTTCTACTATCCAACCGTCCTTAATTCCTTGAGCTTTTGTGGCTTTCGCAAACTCTCTTCTAATTAAATCAGTTAGTTGATTAAGGCTTATGTTTTTTGGAAGTTTTAAAACTTTCTGAAGAGCATTCATAGGATATTTTTTTTGAAGGCTTTGGAGTATGGTTTTATTCATTCTTCTGTGCCTCCAGAATAGCCTTTATCAACTCATCTTTCTTCAAACCTTCTGTCTCAATCCCCATCTTCTTTGCTATCTCCAGGAGTTCTTTTTTATGGAGCTTTTCAAGTTCTTCTTCAGTAAAAAGAGGAGCCTCAGAGGGCTCCTGCTCTACCGGGGAGGAGGGATTCGAGACTACCGGGACTTCCCTGATGGCAGAGGTCTTTACAGGTTTAAAGTCCTGCGGATAGACCTTGACCAGCTCGGCGTCTTCTATGACATCATTCTGCTCTATTCTGATTCTCTTTCCCTTGAAATATCCTGTAATTACTCCAGGAGTTACTTTTATCCACTTATCAGCCATCATTTACTCCTTAGCTTGTGATAGTTACAAGACCATAAAGTCTTGCATTGACGGCTTTGAATGCTTCTCTGCTTCTAAGAGCCTTTTTCTTTGTGAATGGGTCGATTCTGTTGTTAACAACCTCTGGCACTGCAGGGGAGATTTCGAACTTGTAAGGGAAGTATCCAAATCCCATTAGAAGTGGGTCTGCTGGTTTTATTCCAACAACTATTACATCATCTGGTAATTGAGGGTTGTAATAAACAGTGTACTTCTTATTAAGGGTTCCAACCCTTGCAGAGCCTACGTTCCCTTCAACGTTTGTATTCCCTTCAAATCCATCAAGATCTCCTACATGAGCAAGGGCATCTGTACCGCAGAGGAGAAACTTGTTTCCTACAGGGATATAGCCAAGTTGCTTAGCAATAGCTGCGTCAACCTGATTGATAGCCTTCTTAAGTAAGAACATGTGGTCCTTGTCGCTTACTCCAGAAGGTGGAGTTACACTCCATGTAGCCTTAGCACCTGATGCCTGAGCTAATGCATAGAGTTCAAGATGAATTTTTGCTTCTGTTTCAAAAATAGCCTGTTGGCTCATAGCAGAAACCATGTCTGGCTCAAGGGAGATGCCAAAGTACGCCTGAACATCCTCCTCAAATTCTGAAGTCCAGGAAGCTCCAATTTTTCTTGACATTACTTTAACTTGCTCACTTTCATATTTAAACTTGATTTCTGCATAACTGTTGGATTCCTGGTCGTACCTATAGGTTGCCTTTACAACCTCACCCTTGGCTGGAGCTGAGGAGAACTCAATAGAAACCTGTCCCGTTGAATAGTTTATAGTTCCAGAAACTCCATCTCCAGAGATATTTCCTGAACCATCATCCTTGCCTACTATTGTTCCAGCAATCACCGTTACTGTTCCTGGAATAACAGGTTTAAATTGGAGAGTTGCTGAAAATGTGGTTTTAGTACCGTCTCCTGTGCCAAGGGATGGGTCGTCAACAACTAAGTCTGCTGCAACATAGGGCTGGTATTTATTGTTTGTATTGGTAGCTGCAAGTTCCGTTCCTGGTTTAAGAGACCCTTTTACGCTGTCTAAAACAGGCTTTCTGTAGAAAATCTTTCCTTCTGGAGCTACTAAACCTCTTACATGGACAACTTCAAAAGCTGAAAGATTCTGATAAACATAGCTAACCATTCCAAGGTAGTTAAGGTCAAATGGAGGAATATCTGCCGTTGTGTTTGCTTCACAGATTATTGATTTTCCTTGGAGGAAAGATTCTAAAACTTTCTCTCTTTCAACTCTGGCACTTTTTGCAACCTGTTCAAAGGCGTTATTGATAGCTATTGCCATAGAGGCTTTATCGTCTGGAGATAAATGTTCGGGGATAAAATCCTTATAGTCCTTTGCCAGTTCAAGACCAAAATTCCTGTACTCTTCATGACTTTCAAAAGTGATGTGAGCCATCTTTTACCTCCTTACTGGTAATCCAAGTTTTTCGTAGATAGTTGTTACGGAAACGGTTTTCTCTTCGTTTACGCTGCTTTTCCCCTTTGGCTCTCCCTGATTGCTTTCGTCTATCGTTTTTCTTATGCTTTCTTCAAATTCCTGGATTAGCTTATCAACCTGCTCTTTAGACTTAGCTTCTTTAAGAATGCCTGCTTCTTTGATTTTGTTTCCGTATGGTGATTCAGAGAGTTTCTGCTCTATATATAAAGCAATTTCCTTGCGTTCTACGTCCTCTTTAAGAGTTTTAATTTCGTCATCCTTCTTCCTTAAAGACTCTTCTAACTGCTTTATTCTGTCTTTTAATTCCTCAACATGCTCACCTGCAATACCCTCACTTATGAAAGGCTTGAGAATATCGATTATTCCCTCGACAGCAACTTTTGCCCCTGCTATATCAGGGTCGGAGAGGAGCTCCTCTTTAATTTCTTCTCTCATTTTTGAGCTTTTCTGTTCTATAGCTTCTATTACTCTCTCTTCAAATTCCTGTCTTAGCTCCTCTTTCGCCTCCTTTTTAATAGCTTCAACAAGGTCTGGATAATCTCTCTTTAAAGTTTCCAGCGTAAGCTCCATCGGTTTATCCTCCTTCGATTCTTTTATCGGCTCAGGGAAAGCTCCTGGAGTTGATGGGTCATAGACAACGTCAAAAGCGAGGAATTCGTAGTCCTCTCCAACTACAACGGTTCCGTCTGCCCTCTTTATAAGAGTTCCAGAGCCTCTTGAAGAGATTCCAAACTTCACGCCGTTGTCTATGAGGTTTTTAAGGATATCTCCCTTTGGAGTTCCTACAAGAACTTCTGCTTCTCCAATTACTTCTCCCTTATCGTTCATAGAGAGAGAAGTTATCTTTATTGCAGCTTCATCAAGCCTTGTTTTTCCGTCGGCAGGGTGCTCTATCATCCCAAGAGCTCTGCCTTCCCTGATTAGTCCTTGATACTTTGCAACAGCCTTTTCAAGTACTTTCTTTGGGTAAATTCTTCCATTTCCATTTTTTACATCTGCTCTCTGGAAAATGCCCTTAAACTTGTATTTGCCATCTTTTGATTCAACAAGCTGAGGGGTTATTTCTGAGACAAAATCAATTATCAGCTGTTTACTCATCTTTATCTCCTTCGTCCTCTTCACCAAAGAAGATTTCTTCAACGTCTGTAAGGAGTGCATCTATGTTCTCAATGGCGGCTTCAATCTCCTTTTCATCGACATCATTATCCTTCAAGCTTTCAAGGAAGTCTGCTAAGTATTCAAGCTCTGCAATTGCAGATTTAATGCCTTTTGTATCTTCAAGTTCTCCAAGGATTTCGAGGAGAGCATTGATTCTTTCAAGAAGCTCATCTATTGTAGGCAATTGAGTTGCATTTTGAGATTCACCGAATCTTTGCCTAAATTTCTTTCTGTACTGCTTAAGTGCAGTTTTGTTTCTTTTAGCCCACTGCTTAACAGCTCGGAGAATCTTTGCTTTGTTTCTACGGTAATAAGCTTTTCTTTTTGCCCTGACAGATGCAGGGACAACTTTATGTTTCATCTTTCTTATACCAACCCTTATAGCTTCAACTATTTCTTTATCCTCTTTCTCATCCTTATAAAGTTTGGAAAGTTTCTCAATAAGGGGCTTCATAGTAGAAGAGGATGTTTTAACTTTTCCTTTTGCTACACTCTCTATAAGCTGGTCAAGTTTCTTTTTTATAGGTCTTCCAGATAGGAAATCTTCCACAATGTCAGCGGGAGTGACTGTGGACTCCTCTATTGGTTTTAACTCTATTTTATCCTCTTTGAGATAAGCTCTATAGTGTTTCCCTTCATGCAAAATAATTGCACCATCTTTGAATGTTCCCAAAATTTTGACATCGTCAAGGGATTCTTGAATTTTCTTTCTGATGTTCTCAGCTTTTGCTTCAAGACTTTCCTGTAAGAGCTTATCAATTATGCTCATTCCAGTCCCCCCAAAATAAAATAAGGGCTAAGACCGACTGAAAGTCTTAGCCCTTTGATAGTATGTTAATGTGTAAAATCTATAGGGTCAAGAGTTATTAAACTATCCCTTCGGTCAGTTTAGGAAATTACTAAGTTAGGTAGGAAAGTCTCTTCTTAAGAAGTTTTCTGTTGAGCTTCCTAATTTTCCTCTCTTTAAGTTTTCTTGGAATAGAGAGGAGAAGGTAAAGAATTCCCTCGGCTATCGAGAGGAAAGTTCCGATAGATACAACGGCTATGAATACGAAAAAGAGAAATCCGAATAATACTTCCATAGCATAGAGCCTTTCATTGGTGGAAAAGTTAGTGAGCCTTTTTTTCTGTAGGCAATGCAAAGTAAATAAATGCCAATCCTAAAATTAATATTAATAAAGCCATTAAAATCTCAAGTATCAGCATTACATAACTCCTTTATACGATTAACTCTGTCCTTCCACTCCTTAATGAATATAATCAAGGAAGCTGTGAAAATGTAGGAAAAAATTAAACCTGATAAGCTCCAAAAACAAAATCCATTAGTTCTTATAAGCGTAATAGTTGCACCTATTAAAAGCAAATCTGCCGTGAAAACTTTCCCCGTAAGCCCTTTATAGAAGTCTATTTCAGTTTCCAGAGCTTTCAGTTTTCTCTCAAAATTGCCCATTGTCTGCCTCAGAGGTTATTTCATCAAAATTAAGTTTATCAAAGTTACTATAGATTCCAAAATCAAGTGTTACAAAGGATTTCCTGTATTGATTTCTCTGCAAAATTCCTCAAATCCTTCACCTTGACAAAGGCTTCCAACTTCACAACCATATTTCTATCCTTCATTCCTATCACCACATTCCCCCTAAATCCCTGTTGCTTTAGAGCAACTATAAAAGCGGAAATTGCATTGATTTCCTCCATGTTAATGATTCCGCTTTTATCAGACATAACTACCTTCCCTCCTTTATCTTCCTTAATTCTCTCAATAACCAGTTCTTGTTAATTCTTTTAGCCTGTAACCACTCCTTTTGATTCTTAGGTGGTCTCACTCTTAAATAACATTTACAGTTACTGAGACACTTTGTAGTTCCGTCTCTTGGCACACAGGGAAGCGTCCATTTCGTATAAGGAGAATGTCTTTGAAGAAATAGACAACTTTCGCAGTGTTCTGCATCTGTCATTACCCAGTCTATTACATACTGAGATGGTAAAGCCTCTATCTTTCCAGCCTGATAAACAAAGTCAAGAGTATTAACATACATTTCCCATCTTCTTCTGTAGTCCATTTTTCCAGATTGCTTTTCTAAATCCCTTAAGAAGCTGTTAAGGTATTTGTACTCGTGCTTTCTTGCTCCATCGAGCCAGCTGACGTCAACTTTTTCTTTCTTGACAAACGGAACCCCTGAAGCCTCCATCCCCAAATCGTAAGCTTTATGGTAAGTTTCTTTGAAGAGCTTCTTTATTCTGAATCTCAGTTGTCCTATATTAATTTTGCCATTTAGAAAATCTTGAATTAACTGCCATCCTTCTTCTTTAAATTTCTCCTTCAGCCGTTTGTACTTCTTAAAAGCTCTATCTGTAGCTCTTTTTTTCTCCTTGTAGTACTCACTTCCAAGTGCAGAGAACCAGAGGGAGCTCTCTACATCCCTCTCAGGTCTCCTTGCTCTTCTTGCTCCTACTGTCTTACCCTCAACAATAACTACTGGGAGCGGATAATCCTCTTTCATCTCACCCCCGTACTTCCAAACCCTCTTTTTCCTCTCTTGGACGGAAAAAACTCATCAAACCTTTCAAAGATTTCTTTACTGGCTCCTATGTAGATTGGGTAATTTTCACTGAAAACAGCTTGGCAGATACGGTCTCCGTGATGGAGCTCAAATTCCACAGCGGAAAAGTTTATAAGAAGAGCTTTAACAGTATTTCTGTAATCGTTATCCACAAAGCCAGGGGAGTTTAGAATGGTAATGCCATTTTTCCAAGCCAATCCGCTTCTTGGTCTTATATCCATATAGCAATTCCTTGGCATATAAACCTTAAAGCCAAGGGAGACCAAAGCCCTCTCCATAGGGAATAAAAACTCCCTTTCCTTTTCTTCTGAGGAGTACTCTTTATTGCTTTTGCTTCTAAATAGGATGCTTTCACTTAAATCAGCCTTACAATCAATTCCGTTTGAATCGTACTTAACAACTGGTAAGAGTTCTTCACTCTTGGCAATAATTACAATTCCCAACTCCTTTATTGTTCCAACCCAATGCTTAAACTCGTCTAAACTCCCTGGAATAGCTCTAAATTCCATTACTCTTCCTCCTCTTTATTTTCCCTTTACAAGTAACTCGTAATACTGCAAATATCTTGCATCATTAATTTGCTTAAATTCACTCATGGGTAGGAAAATTCTTCTTTCTACTCTCTCCTTGAAAAAAAGGACAAAGCCCTTACTGAAAAACTTTTCAACGTCCGTTATAAAAACGGCTCCATTGAAGATAACTACAGCCTGTTTAACTCCTCTCAACTGTGCTTGTTTGAGGAGCTCATAAGGGAAGCCGAAGCTCATGGTTTTTCTATGAATTCCGTGACCGTTTTCCTTCTTGACTATTTCGTCCCCAAATATCCTCGCTATTCTCCTAATTCTTCTTTTTGTTTCACAGTTGAGTTCTATAAAACAGTAACCATCAACACTGATGTAGTATCTATTCTGGTCTATATCTCTAAATTCAACTGCCGATACTGCCATTTCTTTCCTCACTAAACCTGATTTTGTTTGTAGTTAGGGCAATCAACAACCCTAACTTCTGGTAAATTTTCCTTACAGTCCCTTTGACATGAACTGCATAGGTTAATCGGTTCAAAATCTTCACAACTTACTTCTTCTTCAGCCATTAGAGCTCTCCAATTACCATTACCTAAAGTACAGTGTCCTTTGTGATTCCACTGACAGTATTTGCATAGTTCTTTAAGTTTCATCCTCCTCCCCCTCCAAATAAGTTTTCTCAATGTTTTCGATATCAATTAGCGAAAGTAACGGTAAAAGTAAGAAAACAGTTACCAATGCAACTATTTTGCTTAGAAGATAAGGGATTTCTGCTAATGTAGAGAAAATCTCAGCTGCGAATATTCTTAAATACTCTTTTAATCTCTGAAAATACCCTCTCACTGGTTCCCTTCTCCTTCTTTTTTCATAGCTCCAATTTCCTTATCTGTAAGTCCAAGGATGTTTTTTAGGATGAAATCTTTATTAACAAGTGAGTTACCTTCTTTATCAGTGAGGCTAAGGAGCTCCTGGGCAATTTGAACCTTCTTGAGCAAAGACTCCATTCTAAGGTCTTCTTCTATGTAATTTGGAGAGTGCATTGTGAGGGTAAATTCGGCATCCTTGATTCCGTTCTTCTCCAGATGAATCCTGATTAACTTTTTGACGCCGTCAACAATTGCATTCTGAATGCTTTTAACGGAACGACTGAATTGAATTGAGATTGAAGAGAGAGTTGCCCTTGTAGAAAAGCCTTCTTCATTTGCAAGATAAGCTTTAGGAATCTTTAAAGCTGCAAAGAGCATTTTCTGGAAGTACTCTATATCGGCAATATCGGCTATGTTGGAAGCTCCTGCCAAACTCTCAACCCTTGAACCTCTACCTCCTTCAAAAACAGGGAAGTAAAAGTCCTCATCGGCTGCGAGGAAATCGGGCTTTGCTACAAACTTTCCAGTTTTTGGGTCTATAAGCCTCTTCTTCTTAAATTTTTTCTTGAGCCTATCGATAAAAGCTTCTGCCTTTTCGGGAGCCATGTTCCCGACATCTATGTAAAAGACCCATCTGTTTGGAGCTCTGGTGAGCCTGTAGATGACAACAGCATCTTCCATGAGTGCTAATTGTCTGTATATTCTCCTTGCATCCTCAAGAATTGGATATCCGTAAGGGTAGAACTTCGCATCTTCAAGAAGTCTAAAGTGAATCATTTCATCGGGTTCAAAATCTATCGTTTTTCCTTGAATATTCTGTTTAAAACCCTCTAATCTCCCTTTTTCATCCTCTTTTCTTTCTATAGTTCCAGCAGGTCTGTGGTAGATGCCAGTAACTCCTATTCCTTCTTCAGAAACAACTTCCCAAAAAGAGTCTCCAAGTTTAAAAAGTTCTTTGGATACAAAGGGACACTTTTCCTCAATTTTTATCCTATCGAATAGCTCCTTTATAAGTTTTTCTACTTTTGGGTTTTTGCTTGAAAATGCAAATATCTTGCCTGTATCTGGATTCCTCTGGCAGCATTCATCAACGTACACCTTGGCTGCTGCTGCAACGTATGGCATTTCCATCATCTTTTCATATTCGGCGTACCTCTCCATTCTGTCTGTAGAGAGATTTAGAAGAGAGGCTAAAGGGGAGGTGGCTTCATAACTGTAACCTTTAGGCTCTGGTTCAGATACGCTTTCTTCGTTCTTGGAGAAGAATTTAAACAAGTCCTTAAATATGGGCATTTTCTACCTCGTGCAATTCATTTGCATTAGATTTTAGCAAAATGTAGCCCTTACACATGTTGGGTTCTATAACTTGAACTTCTATTTCAGGGTCAATTTCTCTTATGAGCCTTGCAAGGCTTTTGAGTTTTTCTGGATGGATAGCGTAGTAGTCCAGAAAGTTGACTATTATCTTGGGTTCACAAATAATCATGTTCCCATCGTCTTGAACACTCATTTTTAACCTTACAGGTTCATCTATCGATTCAAGGTACTTATTAACTGCAACTATTACCTCACGACACTTTTCAGTAAAAGACTTTTGAACTTGGAATCCTCTGGTTTCGTATTCCTTGAGAAGGTCATGGAAAGCTTTTTTGACGCTGTCTTTAACAACTATACCAAGAAGGTTGTAGTCTATTTCTGGAGAGTTTTGCGACTGCTTCTGAATTTCTTCAAGTTCTTTTAATTGTTCTTTAAGTTTTTGATTTTCCTTTCGGAGTTCCAAAAATTTCTCCAGAGAAACGGACTTTTCCTTAATGAGAGATTCCAGTCTTTCTTTCTCTTTTTCCAACCGTTGAATCTTCTTTTTCAAAGCCTCTTTTTCAGATTCAACCCGTGCTTTTATCCAACCATTATTACCCTTAACAGCTTCAATGACAATTTTTTCAACGATTTCTTTAACAGTTCCTTGCTTTCTTATCAGAGCATTAAAAACATCCTCGGGCAAATCAATTGCAACTCTCATACCTCTTCCCGTTCAACAGTTATTGGGGAAATAATAATGCAAATTATTTGGATTGTCAACGAATTGAATAAGTAGAATAAAAGATAAACATATTTGCATAGAGGTTACTTCGATTGAGAGGTGATAATTCAAAGGTAGATATTTTGCTCAATTTGTACAAAGAAATATGTGAAGAAGAAAGATATTATGTGGAAAGGTTTTTCAACCATTTAAAATTTTTCTGGAGTATAGCTTCCTTCATGTTTACAGGATTTGCCGTAGGCATATATAAGGCTGGAAGTTCACCAGAGTATGTATTGTTATACATTATTCCAATTGCACTAATAAAACTGGCAAATTTTTTTAAGAGTTTGACAACTAAAGATTACCGCAGATTTATAGAAGCAATTATTTTGAAGTCTAAGATAGAAGCTATGCTATCTTTAGATAAGTGGAATCTTCCAGAAGATTCTGAATACTGGAAAGGGGAAAGGTTTCTACACTTTAGACACTTAGAAGATAGAAGGAAATTTGGAAATTCTAAAGAGTTCCAAGAATTTTTTATAGAGAATGCGGGTTCAGTTAAGATTTATCACAAAATTTTTAATTTTGTTAGATTCACTGCTTTATTATTAATGCTTTACTTAACACTTTTAATTTTATACGACTTTGTTACTTTTTCATAACCATTATTACCACCACCACTCCTCTTCCCCCTCCTCTTCATGCTCTCCTATACTTGGCTCTATCACTTTTGGAATCTGATTGTCTATAAAACAGCTATAAACTGCTCCGCATAAAGCATCTGCAACGTCTTTACTCCCATCTGGCGGATGGTCAACTTTTCTACCGTCAAATTCAAGGGCAAAAAGCTCCTGTAAAAGAGGCTCATAATGGTAGAGGATTATTCTCTGGTCAAAGAATGCTTCTTTCAGACTCATGTAAGGTTCAAGAGTAGCGTCAACCGAAATCCTTTCAGCGTTATAACCTTTCTGTTTAAACTGCTGAATCGATTCTCTACTCTGAAACTGGTCATAAGAAATCCTTCTAACATAGAGTCCGTGCTTTTCAACTATTGCATAGATAAACTCCCTAATCCTGGATATGGGAATTTCTGACTTAGGCACAACTCTAAGAACAAAATCAACTTCAGCAATAGGGAGCTCCTCATAATGTTCTGTCCCATCTGGGAGTAATCTCTTAACCTTCTTGAATCCTGCAAAGTGGACCATAGCTACACCTGTAGCGTCTCCTGTGACTCCAAGGTCAATGTGAATGTATCTTTTTAGACTTTTATCAAGGTTCATCTTTTCATAGTCTATTTGGATGTCTCCAAGCTCAACGGAAACTTCTTTACTAAAGGGGTGTTTCTTTTCAGGGTCTATGCAGTTAAGAATTGATTCTCTATCGTGGAAGAAGGGAGCTGTAGTTAAAACAGGTCTTCCTGCTATATCCCTGATAGCTTTTTCTATGTTCCTCTCAAATGAGAACCTAAACTCTTCCGGTACTAAAATCTGTTCAAAACCACAACTTTGATAAGTTTTTCCTTTGGCAATAAAGCACTCTGCACAGTCCTTTTCACTATCGATAATCCTTGGAGGTTGAGATAAGCTACCAAGACAGACTCTAAACCTCTTTGAATTTTCGTATCCGCTTTTTACATCGTAGATAGCATAACGTCTAATGTAAGCCATAGGATTCCCTTTGAATTCCCTAATCATTCTCTCTGTAAAGTCCTCTGGATACTTTGCAGAAGAGAGAACCATTAGCTTCCCTGGAACCCTTCCCTTCTGCTGAAACCTTGATTCTAACCTTCGGTAGAGAGAATCGAAGAGCTCCTCAGCAATATCAAAGACCTCATTACCCTTTCGCTTCTGACCTAAGAAGTTTGCTTCGTCGATTACTGCTGAAAAAACGTTTAAGCTGATAGCCTCATTACTTATGGGAAGAGGCTGGAGAATAATGTTGTTGTGAGTTCTTATTTCCTCTTTTTTTATGTCTATTTCTCCCTCAAGAATGAAATGCTTAAAGAATGGACTTGCCATAAGGTCGTTTTTGAGTCTATTAAAGAAGGAGGTCATAGCTGTTTTCAAGTTTACAGAGAAATTGACGAGGGCAATTTCAGTAGAAGGGTCTAAGCCGTAAAACTCCTGAGGGTTCCTTAGAATAAAGAGCTTATAGAAAATGTACTGCTTGGCAATTATTCCAAATGTTGTTTTTCCCCAACCGATAGAACCTGTTAGCAAAGCTATGATGTAATCACCGTTAAAGAAATTCTCCAATTCCTTTAAGAGCTTCGGTCTAATGTACTTGGCTTTGTTTAGGTAGTATGGAGATAGAACAAATTCTCTTATGGAGACTGGCTTAAATCTATAATCTGCATAACGTATCTGGTCTAACAGTGGAGAATAACCGTACTTTTGAATCTCCTTTAGAATTTCTATAAGCAAATCAATTGCATCTGGAGATAGATTAAACTCCTCTATGATTTTCTCAAGTTCCGAAATACCTTGTTTTTGTAATTCGTCAACTGCCTGAACTAAAGAGTCCTTCATGCTTTTATGTTTATTGAATCTGGTTTTTTGGGAGCATAGGGAGGGGCGTAATTACGGGAGGGATGTAACCTTGAACACTCTTTGAAACCTGTAAATCTTTCCTCTTGCTTACTATAGGCAAGGAAAAGGCTTAAGCAGATGGAGGCTGTTATAGCTATTAATGCTAATAAAATGCATAAAATATTCATAGCTTCAGCTCCTTCCCTTTTTAAAGAGAAGAATTCTTTTCTTAGGCAGATTCTCAACTCTACTACTGAGAATTCTCGTGCATATTTCTAAGAACCTAACAATGATTGAATCTAAACTCAGCCTCACTTCTTTTCCTCTAACTTCTTTTTCTTTAGGGACTGAAGGGTATCTATCACTTGAGCCAGTTTCTCTCTTTCTTCCTTTGGAAGTTCAGCCACCTTACTATCAACCTGAATCTGTTGAGTTGCAACCATATTAACTTCATCAGGAACCTTTGGAAGAAGTCCCATGCTTTGCATTATCTGGACTCCACGAGCGTTGGTTTCTCTGATTTCTGCCAAGACCATAACTTTCTCTCTTACATCCTTGGCTTTATCGTAGTTCTTCCAGAGCTCTTTCTCTATAGCTTGAAACTTGACTTTCACATCCCAAGGATGGAGTCCATCCTCATCCCCTTCCCTGATTTCCTTAACTATTTGATGAATTCTCTGAGGAGTCTTACCAAGGAGCTTTGCTATTTCAGTCTGAGAAAGTCCACGGGCAAGCAGTTTTATAACCTTACTTCTTAGCTCGTAACTCTTTTTTGACTTAGTGACCTTCTTCGCCATCTCTTTAAAATCCCTCTCTATAAAGGTGAAACTTTAAAGTCCATTTCAAATTTCCTGATTATCGTTCAAATCAGAAAATCCCTGTGGTTCTAAGCTTTCGCCGTTTTCCTCAAGGTCTCTTTGAATAGCATAGGCAATTCCAGCTACAACGTAACCGTTCTCTATTTCTGTAATAGGAGCTTTTATTAGCTTCATAAAGGCTTCTTCATCTGTCATTTGGAGGTCTCTTTTGTACTTTTCTATCAGGGTTTTAACTACGTTCATGTTTTCACGGGAGAGCATAACTGTAAAGGCTTCTCTTTTTACATTTTCTATTTGCCCTTCGATTTCAGCATGGTCAAAGAGCTCCTGAGTTTCTTCCTCATCCTCTTCCATAACTGCCTTTAGGGCTTCTATATCGTCATCAAAGAACCCTTCCAATAGTTCCGTTGGTACAGTTTCTTCAAGAAGCTTTAAGTATTCCCTATAGGCTTCCTCATCGCTGTCAAACTTTCCTCGGATGGTATCTATAAGACCAGTAGCTAAAACAGCCTTTTCCTCTGGAATGTCAGCTACAAGGAATGGAGCTTCCTCTATGCCTGCATGTTTTAAAAGGTAATAACGGTGTTCTCCATCTATGATTATGTATTTGTTTTTAGCTTCATCATAGCGGACAAGGATTGGTTCTATATAGCCAACCTTCTTTACCGATTCGGCAAGTTTCTTGAATGCAGTTTCTCCCATTACGTTAGGGTTGTACTTGTTTGGCTCTACATCCTTTAGTTTCAGAACTTCAAGTCTTATTGGACTCTTTATTTCATCTGCTTTTACTTTTGCGGCAATTTCTGAAAGGCGGTGTTTGAAAGACATATTTCCTCCCCGTTAGGTTAGAGGAGGGCAGAAGCCCTCCAGGGTTTTACTTTTTCGCTTTGGCAGTAGCTTTCGTGGTAGCTTTACCTTGAGCTTTAGCTGTGGCTTTTTTAGTGGTTCCTTTTGTTCCACCTGTTTTTGTAGCACCTGGGCTCATCGGCATGCCAGTTACCTCCTTACTTTAATTTTTTACCAGTTTTGTAGCCTGAACCTGCAAATCCTCCGTGCTTCATGGCTTTTACAACTGAACGGGCTCCTTTGTTGACCTTTCCAGCTTTTACTCTTGCAGAAGCCTTTCTTGTAGTTCCCTTTGTCCCTCCTGTTTTTGTAGCACCTGGGCTCATCGGCATAGTTCACCTCCTATTCAAATTCAATTCCAAACTCTTTAAGAAATTCAGTGGATAGAACTCCATCAGTTACTCCATCCTTTGGATTTGTTTTAGCCTGCAGGAGCTCTATTGACGGTAGGAATACAGCGAGAGGGTCTCCATTTTCGTCTACTAACAGGTTCCCTTCACTGTCCTTTACTTTCCATACAGTGTAGTCTTCAAAGAGGTTGTGTCCTGCCTCCTTTAACCAGCCGTATCTGAGCATTTCAAGAAAGCTCATCTGTTTCAAGGCTTTTGAGAAAGCTCTATCTATCTGGAAGCTGGAATGGATATCTCTAAACCTCTGGGAGTATGGAAATGCAATTAAATTGCAAACTTCCTTAGCAGTTTCTATAAATTCGGAAAGTGTAAAGACAAAGATTTCAGAGTCCTTTCTCTTGCGAAGTTCATTAAGAATCATCTGGATGGTTGGAACTATTTTTGGAGAAAAGGTATCTACAAGGTTTTGGTAGGTTACCGTGTAGCTTCCTTCATCATCTAAAGGATAATTAATCGACTTTATTAATGTATTGAGCTCCCATTGGTAGCTTGTTCTTACTTCTAAGTCTTTTGAAATATTTTCTATTTCCTGGAAAAGTTTTGATAGTTTAGGGAAATTGGCATATACTCCCTTTCTATTGATGTAGTAATACTTACTTGCTGGAGGGGATAGTTCAAGGAACTTGAAATTCTCTGGAATTATCTTTAGAGTTCCTCCTCTAAAGTTTAGAGCTCCAAAAGTTACCTCTCTCGCCCCTACTTCTTTTGCCTTCGTCAAAAGTTTCTCTATCTCCTTAAGTGTAGGAAATTGTGAATGGAGAAATGGGACAACGTTTATTCCAGTTGGAATTCCAGCTTCATTGAGCTTGGCAACAAGCTCGAATCTTTCTTCAGGAGATAGAGATTCAGGTTCATACTTTTTTCTGTATTTATCACTTAGAGAGGTTATTGTTATCAATCCAGCTCTTGGAGTGGACATCTGAATGAGAGTTTTAAACAGCTCTTTTGTATGGATTCCTTTGGTTGTGAAAAAGAATGGGAAACCATATTCATCAAAAATCTCTAATAGTTGTCTTGAGACGCCTTCGCAGCCAGGTACAAAAATATCTGAATTATTGGAGGCATAAATAGGATAGCGGTTCTTTAAATACCAGTCTAAGAAACTGTTAGGGTTTGGGTTCTTATCTGCCTTTTCTACTGTAGAAACGGTCGAGTGTATTAGCTTTGAAGGGCTGCCAAGTCCACCTACAGAAAGGTCAAATATTTTTTTCTTGTTTATGCAGGCAAAACAGTAAGCACACCCTCTAAAACACCAGCGGAAGGCTTCATAGTTAACACCTATAGGAAATGCTGGAATGGAACCAAAAACAGTAAAGTTGTTGGCTTCTTTAAAGAAATTGACCTTTTTACCCAAAATTTCCTCCAAAAAAACAAAAGGGACTAACGGGCTTTATATTACCCGCAGTCCCTTGAAATTATTTTAATGCAATTAGTTTGCTAAGTCAAGACGCCATCAAAATCAAATCTAAAATCTCTAACGTCTTTTAAAAATTCTATTTTTTCGCAATCCCATCTGGAGCGAACCGAAGGAGCTATGAAATTTATTATTTGATATATCTCAAATGTTGAGAAAAGTTTAACAGCCCAATCATCACTGTAATAGTAAAATAGAGTATGCACCTTATCAAAATGGAGATTAAGGCAAATTAGAAAATCTTCTATTCGTTGAACGCAGAGATAAGAGCTGACTATTTGATATATAGTCCAGTGAGCACTATCAGGATTAACTTTTGGAATGTTTTTTCTCTCCTCTTCTATTCTGGGGTTGCATCCGCAATTTTCCAGGTAATCAAAAACATCTTGGAGAGTTTGATATCTGTAAATATCATCTTTTTTTTGAAAGAATGGTCGGGGATAAAAGGTTATAACTTTATTCCCTAAACAGCCTCCCGTCATTTCCCCCATTCCGTCACCACGAATAAAGATTTCTATCATGGCTTCCTCCTTTATGCAATAAGTTTGCTTAAGATTGAGGTATTTCTTCTTCTACAATCTCTAAAGGTTTATAGGTTGCTGGGTCGTAATCCTCTACTTTTTCCTGTTTGAGGAACTTTGGAAGTCTTTTGTATAAGGCGACTCCAAAAGAGATTCCGATAGCAAAGGATACTTTTGCTTTTCTGTCCCATAGAACTCCTAACGGAGCAATTACAACATACTTGTGAGGTAGCTTTAATTTTTTGAGTTTTTCAACTACTTTAGGAGCTACATTTTCTAATAGTTGAGCTTCTAAGTCGGGAATGTTTCTCTCTACACTTGCACAACCGATGTTGCTTTCTATCAGTGATATCATTTCTTTTCTTTCATCGTACACAAAGACATGGACAGAGTCGATACACCTCCAGAGCCACATTTTCCACCTCCACAGTTTGGTTTCTAAGGTTTAATTCTTTCTCAAATTAAGGTCTACAGCTAAATCGTTTATTAGGAATGTCAAAGCGGTTAGAGCTTCTCGGTAGGTTGTTCCTTTAGGTAATCTGGTCTTATTCCATCCGCTTCCAAGCTCCGTTTCTACAAGGACAGTATCACGACCGTAGAGTACTTCATTGACAAGAAGCTGAGTAATAACTCTTTCAAATACTTTACTCATTCTTTTAGCTTCTCTTTTTATTTCTTGTTTTTTCTCCTCTGGAAGATTGCCAAAATCAACTTCTTTCAATTTTTCTAAAGTTACCATTCCACACCTCTATGCAATTAATTTGCTTCAAACATAAGGTTTCGAAGTTCAAAGTCGTCAATAAATTTTTGGAGCTCCTCTGCATCTTCCTTTTCCGCCCAATAATAGAACCAACTCTCAGCGTCTTTCCAGGAAGCCTTTTCTCCAGAAGGAGAGTAAACAAGTTCATGGACTCTTTCGTCTGGAACTTCTAAGTAGAGAGCTTTAGGGGTGATTTTTAAAGGTTTGTAGAGATAAAAAGCTTTTGTAACAATTCCGTCGTCAAAGTCCGATTTCCAGATACGCATTATCATTTTTCACCTCCACGGTTTGGTTTTTCCATCGTCAAAATTCAATTTATGCAATTGCTTTGCATTGTCAAGTTAGGGATATTTCATGTAAACTACCATCTTTAGCGATATCAAAAACATTTACTTGATAATCAGAAATAAGAAAAACAGCAATTATGCTTCTATGACACTTATCGAAGTTCCCGCAGGCACACATTAAACAAACTTTCTCTTTTTTTGCGATGTCAACAACCTTTTCCAAGCCAAGCCATACCTTTTTCTCTGTTTCCTTAAAAAGCCCACATTCTTCACCATCCTTCCAGAATAGGGAACCTCCTAAACTCCCGCCCATCCATTTGTACTTAATGCCATTTTTAAACAAAATATCTGGAAGCTTCTTTATAGAAGTCCAGGGTTGCCAGCGGCTGTAGGGTTTTTCTCTGATGTCAATTACCATAGTTATACTGTTCTTTTTGAGGTTTTCGATAAATTTGTCTTGTGGTAGGTTTGAGTATCCCGTCATAAAAATTTTCATGTTAAATCCCTCCTTTTACATTTATTTCCTTTTCGCATTCTCTGCATATTCCTTGCTTCTTGAAGTTGTGAGCAAACACAAGGCAGGCTCCTAAACTTGGGTCGCCACCATGTACTACATAAGGATTTAGCATCACTCCTCCTTTACGACTACAGGCAGTTTGCACTCTTGGGCAATTTCCTTAACAGATTCCTCTACTTGACCATCCTTGCTTATATAGGCAATGTTAGTAATAGGAGCATAAAGAAATATCCCTGTTTGGAAAACTGGTTGGAAGTTTAATTTTTCAAGAGGATTTGGAATGGAATAGGTCAAATCCCCCACTGTACGGTCAACCCACTTTCCATATTTTCCTCTGTCCCCTGTTTCTTTTCCTTTTAGGACATAGTAGAGTAATGCCATACAATTCTCCTTAAGTTCACTGTGTTTAGGATCCATCTTAGGACAGGGAATTTTAGTAATTCCTTGTTTCTTAATTTCTTTTACTAAGTCCTGCCAGTTTTGAATTATGGCGTCTGAATGGACAAAAAGCATTTTGGAACCTGGAGAAAGCTTCTGAATAGGAAAGTTTTTAGGGATTCTCCTGCTGATTCCTTTAATTTCTGCCTCTCTAATAAAATCCCAAGGAGATTCATAGAATTTCTTCCCAACCCAGATTAAAACATGATAGATTCCTGTTCTTTCGTCCCTGTACAGAATTGGAGCTCTGAATGGTTCTTGATTGATTGGAATCGGTAAGTCAAAGATAAAGTCTTCAATCGGAGCTCCATCTGGAGAAGGGGTACTTTCTAAGTAGAAAGCCTTGTCCTTTCTTTCTCCACATCCTCTCATCTTTCCACCTCCACGGTTTGGTTTAGGTATTTAGAAACTATCTTAAGCAATTTACTTGCATTCCTTATTAGAGCTTCATTACCGTTGGCAAGGATTTTTATAGCATTGGCGATGTTTTGGATTTCTTTCATATCCTTCATTAAGCTTTTGTTATCTTGAGTTTCAACGGTCGGGAAGGGTTCAGTATTGGAAAATGTATTTTCTGGAATTTCAGAGGAAATAGCTTGAGGATTTAACACGTTCTCCATAGGAAGTTTAACATCAGGCAACCTTACTCTTGCTTCTTCAAGGGCTACCTTAGCACTCTTTTCTATCTTCTTTTGTCTTACGAACTTCTCAACATCCTCAACTGTCCATTTGCTTTCAGGATTCTGGAGATACTCTTTTTGGTCGTCTGGAAAAAGTTTTGCAAGTTCGCGGGCAACTGTAATGTTAATTTCAAATCTCTTAAGTTTCTCAAATATTTCAGGAATAAGATTCAGCAGTTTCAATCTTTTAGTTATGTGTGAATTTGAGACGTTTAAAAGCCTTGCAACTTCGCTTTTCTTTAGGTTTCTTTCCTCTATAAGTTTAGCGATTAGCTCAGCTTCAAGGGCAGGGTTATCGGCTCTATGAAAGTTTTCAACAAGAGTAAGCACTGGATTATCCCCGTTCTCTTTAACGATACACTTAACTTTTTCAAAACCCAAAATCCTTGCAGCATTTAACCTTCTCCTACCAGCTATAACTTTGTACTTTCCATTTCCTGCAGGAGAAACTAACGGCGGTTCAAGAATTCCGTACTTCTCAACGCTTTCAAGAAAGTTTTTAGGGACATCAAATTCTGGGAACTCAATAAGAGAAAGGGGAATTTCTCTAAGCCCTTCTTTCTCTCCCTCAAGCTGGAAAATAACTTCCTCTACATCGGGAAGGGAGAGGCTATCCTTCCTCTCCCGTAGTATTTTAAGAGTTTTAGGTTTTATCAATCTGGTAATAGAGCTATTGTTATCAGAAATCCTAACTTTTATTTTGTCCTTTACTCTTCCCTTGTTTTCTATCTTCACCATAGCGACCTCCTAAAGTTTTACAGGCATTACAACTACTTTAAGTTCGGGCTCTTGGGAACATTCAAAGAGAACTGGGGAGATTGCAGAGGTATTAAATAGCATTTTTATGGTTTCCTTAGAGAAAGTTTTAAGAGTTGTAGATAGGTGGTTAAGATTAAATCCTATTGTTGCAGGTTCCCCTGACACGTTAGAGTCAATTTCTATCTTAGAAATTGCCTTTTGATATTTTCCATCAACAAGTTCTTTAGCAGACAAGGTTAATTCTTTTTTAAGTATTTCCAACTTTCCACAAGGAAATGAATCTTTTTCAAATAGAACAGAAACCTCATCGATTGATTCAAGAAGAGTTTTACGACAAAAAGTAACCTTATTTGGATTATCCTCTGGAACAACCGCTCTCCAATCTGGATATGTACCTTCTATGGTCTTCCAAGTTAAATAGTAGTTTCCAGCCCTTACACCGACTGCATCGTCTGAAAAGGTGCCTATTTCAACAGACTGTGAATTAGAAAGGAAATTTTTGAAAAGAGATATTACTTTACGCCTTATTAATATTTGAAACTCTTCATCTGGAGGTTCTTCCCAGTCTACTCTATACCATGCTAAATAATGTCCATTGGAGGCTATAAAATGAAGAGCATCCTTCTTGGCTTCAATATATAGAGAATTAAGAATCTCTCTTGCTTCATCATCGGAAGTAAAGGGCAAGAGCTTTTTGCTGATATTAAGAAATGTATCTGTATCCATTTCTAATAAAGGTTTAAATTCTCTGGAGATTTCAGGAAATTCCTCTACAGGGTGAGGTTCATTAAAGGAGAAAGAAGTTTTGCCTGTGTCCACAATTATTTCCCGTTCTTCTTCACCCTTTCTTACCTCAAATACAACTGAATTGCCTTTCGCTTTCGAAACTATTTTCTCTAACCTCTTGATAGGAAAAACAAAACTTCCCTTTTCACTTTGAAACTTGGCAGGTATTTCAGCCCATCCAGTAACTTCAAGATTAGTTGTAGTAAGTCTCAGTTTTCCGTTTTCAAGTTCTGCAAGTAAACAGGAAAGAATAGGAATGGTGCCTTTAAGGTCAGCAGTCTTGAGGAGTTTCTTAAGGGCATTTGATAAGTCTTTTCTTTTTACCTCCACTTTCATTCTACACCTCCATGCAATTAATTTGCTTTCGTTTTTCTGTAGGAAAAATCGAAAATACCTACAGAGCAACCAGTATTTTGAGAAATTTCGTTAGCAATTGGGTAAGTTTCAGAGCTGTCTTTCCCTACTGCGATTATTCTTACTTCCGCCATGTAGGGTTGATAAGGTAAGGCAAGTTTCAACTGATAGGTTTTAAGTTTTTTCCCAGCCATCGCAACCTCCACGGTTTGGTTTTTCCATCGTCAAAATTGAATTTAAGCAATTACTTTGCATTGTCAAGAGAACCTAATAACAGGAATAACTATTTCTGATACTGCAGATATCTTCTTATTCTTAGCGAGGTCAAATCTTACATAGTTAGTATTTTCAATACGGAAGAGAGCATTAACAGTAATTTTCTTAATTTTAGTAACATCAAAGAAATCTTTTTTTCCACATTTAGTAAAAATACCTACATTTCCAAATTGGTCAGCCTCTTTGTTTAATATTTCTTTTACTTGGTTTACAAGGTACTTGTAGAGTTTCCTGTATCTTTTATTCGTAAGATACTCTAAAATCTTTTTCTCCTCACCTAACGTAATTATTCCACCATAAAAGTTGTATTGTCCTTTTCCTTCTATATCAAATAGTATTCTAAACATTCGCTACCTCCATTAATTTTCATTAAAATTAGATTTAGATATGTTCTTTGCATTGTTAAAAAAGATAAAAACAAGAAATGCTGGAAACAGCACCAATCTTAAGAGGAAAGTCTTTAATTTTTCCTTACGAATGGTTCTTTCTCTTCTTTGTTTCAGTTTCCGTTTTACCATACATTCCCAGCCACCAGGTGCTCCAACCATTTCTACCTCCACGATTTGTTTTTCCACCGTCAAGTTTAAAGTATGCAAATTACTTGCATTGTCAAGTTAGAGGTACTTCATGCAAATTTCCCTTAAAAAGGCTGAATTTTCCTTAA
The DNA here is from genome assembly GCF_900182585.1 of Balnearium lithotrophicum. Classification (NCBI taxonomy): domain Bacteria; kingdom Pseudomonadati; phylum Aquificota; class Aquificia; order Desulfurobacteriales; family Desulfurobacteriaceae; genus Balnearium; species Balnearium lithotrophicum. The sequence goes on from NZ_FXTM01000013.1 coordinate 36,444, forward strand.
GAATTTGGTTAACTCTTTGTTTAGTACATCCAAGTTCTAAGCCTATTTCTTTTAAAGTTTTTCCCTCCAACCTCCTTAAAACGACAAGAGCAAGCTTTTCATTCTTCTTAGAAAGTTCTCTAAAGATTTTTTCCTTCATCTGTTCGTAAGCTATTTCATCAACTAAGTTTCCAAGTTCATCTTTTGCAGGTATTACCTCCAGTAAGGAAAAACTGTCATCATAGATAGGTGAATCTATACTTAACGTTTTTTTGTCTAAAGCTTCATCATGGTTCTTTTCAGTGTTAAAAAGGCTTCGATTTCGACGGATATACTCCTGTTTGCCCCAGATTAGAGCTTGATAAACATATGTTGAAAATTTGGTTCCTTTATCTTTTGAATATGAAAGTAGAGTTTTGAGGTAAATTTCTATAAGAAATTGAACGGCATCCTCAAGGTGTTCAAAGTTCTCAATATACTGGCAGATTTCACAAGCGAACTTGTAGATAAGTTTTATATCAGATAGCAACAATTTCTCTTTAGATTTTTTATCTCCTTCTTTGGCTTTTAAAACTAAATTGGCTTTTTGATTTTCAGGCAATTCAATTGCATTGTTAAGTAACTCTTTTATCCAGTTCACCTATCCCATCCAGAAATCTAAGAACTCCTATTTTCATATCATATTCTACTTCAAATTCCTCTAAATCTTTTGGAACTAAAGAACCTTTCGTCTGCAGTAGAAAGTCAAAAGGAATAAAATAGAAGTTGTCCCATTCGCCCACCCAGTCAAAATGAAGAAGAATAAAAGAAAGACCTCCTAAATCCTGAAAACTTTTCAGGTATTTTCTCTGATGCTTTTTAACTAACTTCTTCCAGCTAAACTTTTTCGCAGTTGTTGACTTAGCATCAAAAGCTATTCCTCTCCCTCCTCTGAGGATTCCAACGTAATCCACCGTACTTTTCTTTAGGAAAAAAGCTTCATACAAGGAACCCCTTATATGACGGGAAACCTTTATCGGTGTAGGTATCTTATCTATAACACAAACTCCCTGCTCCTTATAGTATTCAATCGATACATCAACTATTCTTTCAAGGTACATTCCGAGATTTTTTCTATAGAAATAGCCCATTTATGGCTCCAATTTTTCTCCTGACTCTTTTTTAATGTAGATAACTTCTATATCAGGGAATTGAGCTTCTGTTATTTCCTTCCTTTTTCTCAGGATTCCTATTTCTGGATTCTTTTGAAATACAACATCTGCATAGTAGCCCTTCCAGTCCTCAACTATCCTTGAAAGGAGAATTCCCTTCTTTCCAGCATCAAGCTCTTCCTTTGGTATACCTTCAAGACTTGCGGCTAATTCTATAGCTTCATCTATAGCAGCTTTCTCTTCGGGAGGAACTCTGTACGATGAGAGAGGTTTCCAACTTTGAGTTTCAGGAACTTCTTTTCCTAATTCTTCATTTACAGCTTCTTTAAATTCTGCAGTAGTCATCCCTTTTGCTCTATCTATCCAGGGTAGTGCCTCCTCTTCTGACTTAATAACTTCCTCCTTAACCAATACTGCCAAGAAATAAGCCTTTGTATAGCGAATTTCAGACAGCAAGTCCTGTCTAATTGGCACTTTTCCTTGTTCTCCTATGTATCTATCTAAAAAGAGAAGCATATCTATAGTTCTCTTCTCTCTCTGAGTTAATGACTTAGCATAATCATAAAAGTCCTCAAAACCTTCTTGAAAGTAAACCTGCTGCTCTTTTGCAAGAGCTAATAATCTCGCTAATCGGAGGTACGCAATTTCTATTTCTTTAACAGCTTCTTTTATCTCCTGAGTTAAGGGGGCAACCTTTATTTGAACATCCTTTAACTTTTCCATCTTTCCTCCTTCTACTCTTCCCCAAATTCCTTACCAAATCTCCTTTTGTAGAATTCTCTCCAGCTCTTTCCATATTCCTTACGGCAAAACTCGTCAAATTCTTTAGAGCTGAGAAGTTCTCTAAAGAAAACAGATTGTTTAGTTTTGAGCTCCTTTTTAAAAAACTCCTGTAAAGCTATAACATCGGGAGCCTTCATTGTAATTGTCATTCCTGCAGTTCTATTAAGAACTCTTTTTTCTATTTCGGTAGGCATTACTCCTCCTGATAAATGGCTTTATTAAGTAATTTAAGCAATTTATTTGCATTGTCAATAAAGCTTAGGTTCTGAAGGTAAGAAATCTGGAAAACCTAATTTGCGGTAATCTCTGTCTGTAAACTGGCGAAAAATAGTTATAGAAGAAATCCTGGACCATACCCTCCTACTAATGTAAGGAAGATTTTCTATCTCTTCACGAGAGAGGTTGGTCGTTAAAATAAGTCGGGGGACTTTTAATCCTTCTACAGGTTTCATTATCCTTCTTTTATCAAAAAGCCCCTCATAGAATATTCTCATTTCTTCTATTTTTCTCTCATCATTTGGAATTACCTGTCCAAAGTCATCAACTACCAAGAGTTGAGCACTTTTGAGATATTCTATAACCGCTTCTTTTAAATCCCCTTTAAAACCAAGAGGACCAAATAACTCCTGTTCCTTAACAAAGAATATACTCCAGTTCTCAAATCCGTGTTTAAAAGCCGTTTTCCATGCACAGTAAAGGTAAAATGCAGATGCAAACGTCTTTCCTGTTCCAGGAGGAGAGGAAAGTATCAAAATTCTTTTATTAGTTTTACTCCATTCCCTTATTATTCTCATGGCTTTAGGTTCAGGAACGTTTTTAGCTTCTCTCTTTTGGATGTATTTGCTAAAATTAAATTTTGTAAGCCTTGCTTGCTCTAACATAGGACGGAAGGTTTTTATAAATTTTTGTTGAGTTTCCCACTTTTCTATTTCTTCCTCTGTTCTACTCTTAATTTTTCCTTTAAACTTTCTAAATAACCAGTCTTTCATAAAAAATTTTCCATCTCCAGCATCAATTGTCTCTCTATAACTCATAACATTCTCCTCCTATATCAGGGTCAGTGTCTACTTGTTTCCATTTGATTCCTATTTCTTTTTTCTTACTGGAGCTGGAATGTATTAGCTTAGGTAGTTGTGAAACAAATCCTGAGAATGAGTAGTTAACTTTGTGCTTTATAAAGTAATCATCGCTATTTAAGTAATCGGGAATTACTTCTAATGCCTTTTCAACAAAAGCTGCTTTTTCAGTTTCACTTAGAAACGAAAGTTGTCTCTCTAAGTTTTCTATTGCTTTTGGATAAATAGCTGGAGGACAGGCAAATTTATCCATATAGTGGTGTTTAAAAACCTCTACTATTCTCTTGGCGTAAGGTGAAATATACTTTGAGTGCGATTTAATTGCTTTTCTCGTTGCAGGTTGATTTTTGACGGCGTCAAAAATTTCGCCGCCGCCAGCTTGCTCTAATTTTTCTTTCCCTTCTTTTTTAGGAGAAGGTTCTTTTTCTTCAAGCGAAGGAGTGCTTATTTCTCTCTCTGTTTTTTCTTCTATATGAGTTTTCTTATTTGTTTTTTCTTTATGTCCGTCTGACGAACAACCCTTGTCTGTCTCACGGACTACCCTTTGTTCGTCTGACGACCTACCCTTGTCTGCTTGGCGGACAACCCCTTGTCCGTTAGACGGACTATCTTTCTTCCAAACTGATTTATCAAGTAGTACGTAAACCGTACTTTGGTAGTTCCCTTTTTCTCCTATTCTATGTTCTCGACGAATTATGTTCTTCCCTTCAAGCTCCTTTAGGCTTTTAAGAAGCCTATCTTTGCTGATTGAAAGTGCTTTTTGTAGATTGCTTAAAGAAGGGAAAGCATAAGATTTATCACCTGCACAACGGCATAAATAGAAATAAACGGCTAAAGAATAGACACTAAGGTTCAAGTCAAATATTTCATTATCCACTGTAAAAAAATGTTTTCTCCTGCTATCTCTCAGTTCAATAATTTCTCCACCCATCGTTTCCCTCCTAAAACGGAAATTCTTTTATCAATTCAATTCCAAATCTTTTAGCAGCATCCTTAGTAAAAAAGGCAATTCTTTTCTTCTTGCAGAACTCCTTTATGGGTTTTATCCAGGAATTAGAGAACTGATAGAAAGGATGGTATTTCCTTCCGGTTAGAGGTCCTACTATTACCCATTTGTAGTATTGCAGGTAGTCTAAATCTCTTATCGACTTTAGAAGTGGTTCTAACGAAATAAACAGTTTAACTTCGGGAAATTTGGAGATAGCTTTTAAGAGTACTTTTGTTCGCTCTGTGAGCTCCAGATTATTAGTTGCAGATACTCCAATCCAAACATTTTCAGGAATAATTTCAGGAAATTTCTTATAACTTTTGGGATTTTTAGAGAGAAATAAAAATATTTTATCTTGCTCCTGCTCTATTCTTTCAAAGACTTTTTCAATCCAATCTCGCTTCCAAAATACTATGTCGCTCATAGAATTTACAAAGATTATCCCTTCTCCTTTTGAGAATTTGCGAGCAAAATTCTTTGGCAAGAACACGGGCTGAAAGTTCTTTAACCTTTTTGTATCCTTCGGAGAAAGATTGTTACTCTTTGCTATGTTTCTGTAAAATCTCCTTGCAAATTTCCTTGCATAGCAGAAAGGGCAACCATGAAGACAACCCCATACTGGATTCCATACTTCATCACACCAGTCTATTTTAGTTGACATTTTAAACCTCCATTCCCCAAAATCGCTTCCAGAGGGTTACCCACTTTTCGTAACAAGGATCTCCACAAAGTAAACGGATTTCTAAAACTTTAACCCTTTTAAGATTCCCTCTCTCATTGAGAGAATAATCTTCGGTTCTTCTAATTTGGAATACTGAAAGCTTTGAAAGAGAATAAGTAATTTCTTCTTCATTCAAAATACCTATAATAGGAGCATTACCATAAACTCTAATCTTGGGCTTTCCCTTGATTTTCAAAAGTCTTTTGATAAAGTTAAAGAAATCTTTCCTTGCACTCTCTAATTCTTTAGTATCCATTTTCCCTCCTTGACAACACGATTTAATTGCCTAAATTAACAAATAAGCCGCTAAGGTGCTCCACACCTCCAGAGAGTACCTCCACGGTTTGGTCCATCGTCAGTAGGGGGCGGAAGCCCCCGCTTAAATCAGAACTGAATATCATCTTCCTCATTTTTGTTCCCTTCTTGAGTCTTTCCATTCTTCTCTTGCTTAAGCTTTTTCAAGTACTCCAAGAACTTTTGAGCTTCTTTTTCAGTGAAAAGCTTAGATGTGCTTTTTCCAATTACTGTCTGATACAGCTTTTTCTTCTCGCCATTCTTTATGCCCAAACCCTTAAGTGTATTCTGAATCTCAATAAGAATTTGCTTAGGAGCTAACTTGTTAAGTTCTGTAATCACCTTTGAAGCTTCCTCCTTATCTAATTCCTCAAGCTTTTCTTTGTTAACGAGGAGTTTGAGAAATTCCCTCAACTGTTCTTCTGATAGCTTCCTCTTATCTGCTATTGTTTTAATAGCGTTTACTTGTCTGTCGCTTGCATCTCCGTTTCTGTTGTTGTTTTGTCTTTTCTCTTCAATTACCTCTCCCGTTTCAGGGTCGTAAAGTATATCTTGCTCTGCAAGTTCCTCGTAAGAACATAAACCAATAGGGAACGCTACTCTCAGTGCACGGTTCACCGCACGGGTCTCAGCCATCCTGATTAAGTGAGGGGAGATTGTACGATTTGTATTGTTTTTATCTGCGTCACCGTAAGCCTCATACTTCCCGCCATCTTTAGTTCTCACCGTCGCTTTCATTAAGCAAAAATTTTGCGTTCTTTCCACGATTTCCACTTCTATTCCTGCAAGCTGTCCTGATTTCTGAGCATAATAGATTAGCCCTTCTTTAGTAATATAAGGACGGTCACCCATCACAATGATATGTCCCAAATCTGGACGAAGACCAAACTCAGCAAAAAGGGCTCTTATTTGCTGTGCGAGATGTTCCTGGGCTTTTTCGGGAATACCTTTATGTCCCTTTAGCCACCCTTTGATTCTCGTTAAATCAAGCCACTGTTCTTGGAGTTCCTCAGCAACTTTGATTCTTACCTGGTCAGCTGTTGTTTTGACTTCTGACATTTTCTCCTCCATCCATTAAGGTTAATACCAATAATTTGCTTTGTCAATTTAGGCAATCTCATTGCCTAACTATTCTTCCTTACTGGAAAGCTTCATTGGGTCAAAGGTTGATGCTTTCTTAAGAGCCTCTTCTACAGTGTCAGCTGTGTAAACTGCACAAATTCCCTGGTCTTCTACAACTACTTTTACTCCCTGTCCATTAACCGTAATGGTTAATGTTCCGTCTAACATGTTTTTGAGAACTCTTTCAACTCCCATTTTATACCTCCCATTTAGATTTTTTTCCATCGTCAAGGTTAAATATAAGTTATTATTGACGAATGTCAATACATCAGTCTTTAATACCATTTTTTTCTTGAATGTACTTCAACATTAAATAATTAAGGCAATCAGAAACAGTTAACCCTTCCTTTTGGCAGGTTTCTTCAAATAATTTTTTTAACTTGGGGTTAACGCGAAAATTGAGGTTTTTTGTTCTATTGGAGAGAAGCTTAATGAACTTTTCCATTTCTATTTTTTCTTTTTCCATCCCCATCCTCCATGTTTTCCATAGTCAAATTTAAATCATTTGATTGAAGCTGTCAACGGTTTTTCCTATAAAAGCCTATTACCTTAAATATCATTATGTCGTCAGACTCTTCTAAAGGTAACTCTATTGGCTCGTAATCGTCATTTACAGGAACAAGTCTGATTTTATCTTCTTCTGCATAATATTTCTTTAAAGTGGCATCTCCGCCCTTAATAACTACAACATCATCCCCATTCTCTGGAGGATAAAAAGAAGGGTCTGCAAGGTGAACTAAATCTCCAGGTTTAAATTCTGGATACATGCTATTACCTTCAACTCTCATAAAAAAGGTACGAATTTCAGCATCTGGAATAGAGACTATAAAAGATGGTAGAGGTAAATATTCCTCTACATTACTATCGATATATCCTCCAAAGTTTCCAGCCTGTGTTTCTCCAATTATTGGAATGTAAATTACTTCCCCTTTTAGCCACTGGAGGGGTACTCCAAAATAGTCTGCTATTGGCTTTAAGGTTTCATCTTTAGGGTTTCTTTTACCTTTTTCTATCATATATAAATATTGATTAAGGGATTCCACGGAATCATAATTTACAAACCCCTTTTCTATCAGTTCCTTAGCAAGCTGCAAACGTGAAAGACCTCTTTCTTCTCTCAATTTTTTTATTCTTTTTCCTAATTCGCTCAAGTCTTCCTCCATCCCCTATTTCTGTTTATTTTAAATCTTTTGATTGAAGAAATCAATTGTTTTTTGACAGATAGCACACTACTTTGGAATGGCACAAATTGGGCACAAAAAAACTTTTTCATGAATTACTGAGAGGGAGATAAGACTTGGTAGATTTGGAGGCGGCGGGCGGATTCGAACCGCCGAATAAGGGATTTGCAGTCCCCTGCCTTAGCCACTTGGCTACGCCGCCTTAATGGAGCGGGCGACGGGACTTGAACCCGCGACCCCAACCTTGGCAAGGTTGTGCTCTACCAACTGAGCTACGCCCGCATGGTGCGGGAGGTGGGAGTCGAACCCACACGCCACGAAGGCACTGGATCCTAAGTCCAGCGCGTCTGCCAGTTCCGCCACTCCCGCTGTGGGGTGGGAGACGGGACTTGAACCCGCGACCGCCGGGGCCACAACCCGGCGCTCCACCAACTGAGCTACTCCCACCATAATAATAAATGGCTGGGGCGGCAGGATTCGAACCTGCGAATGGCGGATCCAAAGTCCGCTGCCTTACCGCTTGGCTACGCCCCAGCTATACTGCGGAGAGAAATTTATACCACCAGCCACTATTTTTCAAGGGGGTCAAGTCAGAAATACTACCAGTCAAAATGGCAAAAACTGAAGAACCACTTCCACTCATTAGGGGTTTAAGGCCTATGTTTTCTAAAACTTTTTTAACTTTCTTAACACCTTCTATACAGGGAGCTCTGCTCAGTTCAAGGTCATTTACCATATTGTTTATAGCCTCTTCTATTTTTCCGGATACTAAAGGAGATATAACAAATTTTTCGGCATCCTCTGGTGATATATCTCTCTTGATTGGAGGGAGATTCTGATACACCTCAGCTGTTGAACATTGAAAGTTAGGGTAAACCAGCAAGAGCTTAAAATTTACCGGGTTGTAGTTTCGAATCTTCTCTCCCCTTCCATAGGCCAGTGCTAGTCCACCCTTTATGAAGAAAGGAACATCACTACCGATTTGAGCAGCTAACTGATAGAGTTCCTTTTCAGATAGTGGATTTCCGTAAATTTCATTAAGCCCCTTCAGTGTTGAAGCGGCGTTTGAACTTCCTCCTCCAAGCCCTGCTCCAACAGGTATTCTCTTTTTAAGCCTTATTCCTACCTTGGGTTTAATCCCTGTTGCTTCTTTGAAAATATTGGCAGCTTTTACTATTAGATTTCCTTTATTTAAGGGAAGAGTGTCGTTTCCGACAATTTCAAGCTCAAACCTGTCTGATGGATGGAAACTAAGAACATCAAATAGATTTATCGTGTGCATAACAGTAACAATTTCGTGGTATCCGTCTGGTCTCTTTCCTTTAATCCATAAGGACAAATTGATTTTTGCAGGTGACGGCACTATTAATCTCATAGTGAATAAATTATATCTATTTAGAAACAATTAGGAGAAAATTTTGAATGTAGTATTCTTCCTTCACAGAGTTTATCCTGAAAGGGGTAAGGACGACCTAAATCTCAAAAATTTCATCAGAGCTCTAAAGCTGATAAAGAGTAGATTCAGAATAGTTCCTTTGGATGCTTTAGTTGAGGAAGGGTCAAACGAAAGGAGGGCGGCAATAACGTTTGATGATGGCTATACAGACAATTTTGTTTACGCCTATCCTATTTTGAAAAAGCTTGGTATTCCGGCTCACATTTTTATAACCTCTGGAAGAATTTTGGAAGGGGGAGTTAGAAGAAACTTGGAGGATTACTGGAACGGAAAAGTCTCATTCAAGGAGCTCTTTAAGCCAAAATCAATGTTTGATGGCCATTTGGAGTTCGTTAAGTACTCTAAATCTCAGGAATTCCTCTCCTGGGAAGAACTTGACAGGATGAGGGACGTTTTCTCCTTTGGAGCTCACGGAGAGTTTCACTTCTCAATTCCTCAATCAGGTGAAATTATCGACTTTTACGACGGAAGGAACTTTCACTGGAACGTGCTCCTCTATTCAAAGGAACCCTTTATAGGCCTTCCAAAGTTTAGAACGAGGAGCTCCCTCTACGGGAGGAAGTTTGAACCGAGCAAGGAGCTCCTTGAATTCTGCAGGGAGTTCAAAAAGGAGGGCAACTGGAAGGAGGAATTAAAGAAGAGAATAGAGAGGGAAGTGAAGAATCTGGGAAGACTCGAGAGTGAGAACGAGGCAAGAGAGAGAATAAGGAGAGAGTTGACTTACAGCAAGGAGGAAATTGAGAGAAACTTGTCTACAAGGGTGTCTACCTTCTCATGGCCCTTTGGACACTATTCAAAATTAAGTAAGGAAGTAGCTTCCGACGTATACAAGTTCATATTTACTACGAAGAGGGGCTTTTTTTCAAAGGAAACTGACATCAAGGAAATTCCGAGAGTTCCTTTAGGAAAGGATATATTCACAATTCTCGGTAGGATTTTAACGTTTTCTACAGGTGTAGGTTTCAAAATTTATAAGACATTTAGGAGGAATAAGGCAGTTTGAATCTCTCTGTAGGTATTTTAACCTTCAATTCGGAAAAGAGAATAGAAAGGGTTTTGGAAAGTGTTAAAAATTTTGCGGACGAAATTGTTGTGGTTGATTCCGGTTCAAGGGATTCCACGTTAGATGTTTTAAAAAGGTACAATGTAAAGCTCTTTGAGAGAAAATTTGATAACTTTGTAAATCAAAAGAACTTTCTCCTTTCAAAGTGTAGTTGTGATTGGGTTCTATTCCTTGATGACGATGAGGTTGTGAGCGAGGAACTTTCAAAGAATATACAGAAGTTAAAATCTGAAGGAACGGAATTTTCCGGATTCTTTGTTAACAGGTTGACAAACTACCTCGGAAGGTGGATAAGACACGCCTGGTATCCAGATTGGCAGTTGAGACTTGCTAAAAGGGAAAAATGTAAGTGGATGGGTAATGGAGTTCACGAAACCCTCAAGGTCAAAGGAAAGGTTGGTTATCTAAAGGGTGACCTACTCCACTACTCCTACGATTCCCTCTCTCAACACTTGAGGAAGATAGACCTGTACACTACCCTCTATGCAGAAGGAGCCTACAAAAGGGGAAAGAGATTTTCAACGTTTAAATTGATAACATCTCCGGTCGGTTCCTTCTTAAGGAGGTACTTCCTTAAAAGGGGATTCTTAGACGGATTTGAAGGGTTTATCGTAAGCGTTATGGCATCTTACTACTCATTTTTGAAATACTTGAAACTCTGGGAGATTGAAAAACTTGAGAGCTCTCGTCGTTCTTGACGAAAGGTGGAACAGTGCACTCACGGACCTTGGATTTAAGGTAGCGCTTTCCCTGTCGAGGGAGTGTAACGTTTCAATAGCAGCCATAAGGGACTTTCCTGCCTGGAGGAGGGCAAAGAAGGAGGGAATTCCTCTACTTGAAATAGCGGACCCAAGGAAGGGGCTTTCACTAAAGCCCTTTTTGACCTTTAAAAGGAGCTTAGAGAAGTTTAAGCCCAACCTCGTTGTTACCATTAGAGGAGATGAGATGCTCTTTGGAGCTCTCCTTAAAAAAAGTTTTGGATATAGGCTCTTCAGAATTCACGGAAATGCAAGGGGAGTTAGAAATTCCCTATTAAACAGATTCATACACAGGAAATTTGTGGATGGGGTCATTGTCTCAACTAAAAAGTTTATAAATTCTGTTATCTCAAGTGTTCCAAAACTGACAATTCACGGAATTGTTGATACAAATATGTTTTCATTTTCTGAGTCGGGAAAGAGGGCTTTTAGGAAAAGGTTGAAGGTAGGAGAGAGAAAGCTGATTGGGGTCGTAGGAAGGTTGGATCCTGTAAAGGGGCACAGACTTCTCCTTAGGGCCATTTCTAAATTGAGGAGGGACGACTTTGTTTTAGCCGTTGTTGGAGAGGAAAAGAACACAAAACTTTCAGAGTTAAAGGAGCTCTCCAAAAAGTTAAATATCTCAGATAGGGTCATCTTCATAGGGAATAGGATAGAAAGGATATCCGACTTTATGTCTGCATGTGACCTGGCAGTTGTTCCCTCTGTTGGTTCAGAGGTTGTAGTGAGAGCTCCATTGGAGTTTATGGCCTGTAAAACTGCGGTTGTTTCAACGAATGTAGGGGCTCTACCGGAGGTAATCCGCCCTCCCTTTGGAGTGGCTGTTGAACCAGACGAGAAAAAATTGTCAAGTGCTATAAACAGATTTTTGGACGTGGATTTAGAAAAATTGGGAGAGTTGGCCAGGGAGGTAGCCGTTGAAAAGTACTCCTTTTCTTCTCTCAGTCCTGTTATTAATTCTTTCATCCTTGACAGGGTGTAGAACGGTAAGCAAGGACTATACAATAACGTACCCCGCCGGCCTCTTGTCCGAACATCCAAAGGGTTACTGGGGGTGTTACGTCAGGGTAGTGGGAAGGTTAACCTATAAAAGGCCTCAGGACCTATTTCCTCCCTATCCTAAGGACCCTTTGGTCTGTGATAAATCGGGTTGTATATATATCCACTACGACTATGGAGATTTAAGTAAACTGATAGGAAGAAGGGTAAAGGTTGTGGGTTACGTCGAGGTGACAGAATTTAATTTCCCTTACATTGATGCAGTAAAAGTGGAGGAATTAAAATAGGAGGTAACGTGTTTACTACTCTTGTTGTTTTCCTGGTAGCAGTGGCTTCCCTCCTTCTTCTATTGATGGCAATAGGTTCGACATTTAGGAAGGGATAGGTTGTTTGTAAGAGTTGCCTTAGACCTTCCTGTAGATTCGACATTTACCTACAGATTAACAGGATACGAATCCTATCCTCCTGAGATAGGAAAGAGGGTTATCGTTCCATTTGGTAAGGGAAACAGGTTAAAAACGGGAATTATTGTTGACGTATTTAATGAATTAGAAGAAACAGAATTTACAGTTAAGGAAGTTTTTGACGTACCAGACCCTTTCCCTCTGTTTACAGAAAGAACCTTGGAGCTCTGCTCCTGGATTTCTGAGTTTTACTGCTCATCCTTTGGAGAGGCCCTCTTCAGGTTCCTCCCTGAGGGATTCCTCGTGGAGGAAAAACTGAGGATTAAACTAAAGAACGTTAACTTCCCTCTCTCTCCAAACGAGGAAAAGCTGATAACCCTTTTGCAGAACTCTTCCTCAGGGGAACTTTCCCTTTCAAGTCTTAGGAGGAAGTTGAAAATTTCAAATCTCCTTGAAGTTGTCAAGAGGCTCTCAAAAAAGGGAGCTCTTGAAATTGTTGAGGAGACGAAGAGAGATGCTGTTAACAGGGTAACCTATCTGAAGTTGACCGGGAAGAAGTACGGTGGAAGGAGCAAGAAGGTCTTAGAGCTCCTGAATTTTATTGCTCAAAGGGAAGAGGTTTCCATTGACACAGTTAGAAGTTTGGGATTTTCAAGAAAAACGGTGAAAAAACTTGTAGATGAAGGAATTTTGGAGGAGTTTCTAAGGATAGAAACCGTCCCATTTAGACCTCAAAATTTGAAAGAAAAGAAAAAGGTTGTTTTAACACCGAGTCAAAATAGGGCTTTAAGTGAAATTCTCTCCCAAAGAGGTATCCATCTACTCTTTGGTATTACCGGCTCTGGGAAAATGGAGGTTTACCTCCAGGCTGCAAAGGAGGTTGTTGAAAGGGGAAGGAGGGTTTTAATTTTGGTTCCGGAGCTCCTTCTGACTCCGGAGCTCCGAAGTAGAGTTGAGGACTACTTTGGAAGTGTGGGAATATTTCATGGAAAGCTCTCAAGGAAAGAAAAGGTCTCTGCCTGGATTTCTGCCTTAACCGGTGAGTATTCCGTTTTCATAGGTACCCGCCAGGCCGTTCTCCTCCCCGTAAAGGATTTGGGACTAATCATCGTTGATGAGGAGCAGGATTCCTCCTACAAGGAGCAGAAGAAACCCTACTACAATGCAAGAGATGTTGCAGTAAAGAGGGGAGAGGTTGAGAACATTACTACTCTCCTTGTATCTGCAACACCTTCCGTCGATTCGTTCAAAAGGGCCAAGGAGGGAAAACTCTTTCTTCATCACCTAAAGGAGAGGGTTTCTGCTCTACCACTTCCAAGAGTGGAGCTCTTAGACCTTAAAACTGAGGAGAAAAGAGGCATTTTCACGGAAAAGCTCTTAAGGACATTAGAAAGGGTCGTAAAGGGGGGAGAGCAGGGACTCCTTTACATAAACAGGAGGGGGTACTATTCAAAAATTTTCTGTTTAAACTGTGGCTTCTTAGTTGAGTGTAAAAACTGTAAAGTTCCCCTTACATACCACAAGTCAAAGGAGCTCTTTATCTGTCACGTCTGCGGTAAAAAGTACAGGCCCGTTTACAGGTGTCCAAAGTGCGGAAAACTCTTTGAGTTTAAAGGTTACGGAACTGAAAGGGTAGAAGAGGGGTTAAAGCTTCTCTATCCGGATTGGAAAATTGTTAGATTGGACCTTGATACAGTTAAGGACCCTATAAGGGGAGCGGAAATCATAAGGAGAATAAAGGAGGGATACTACAACGTTATAGTCGGAACAAACATTGCAATTAAGGGGCACAACTTTCCAAGACTTTCCTTCGTAGGAGTTCTGATTGCAGACCTCCTTGGGGGACCTCCTGACTTCTTCTCCTCCGAAAGAATTTTTCAATCCATCGTCCATGCTACCGGTAGAGCTGGAAGGTTCATTCCAGGTTCTGCCATCGTTCAGGCATTCAACATTGATCTCCCATCAATAAGGTATGCAGTTAACTACGATTACAGTTCCTTCTACGAAGAGGAGCTCCTAACGAGGAAAATTTTTGGATACCCTCCGTTCAAGTTGGGAGTTCTCCTTGAATTTCAAATTGAGAACAGGAGAGAGGAAGGTGAGCTTAAAAGGTTTTATGATAATTTGAAGTTAAAACTACGGAGTGATTTTGAGTTTCCTAAGCTCAATCCTGCTCCTATTCCAAAGGTTTCGGGGAACTACAGGTACATTGCCCTTCTTAGAACTGATTGGGAAAGTGTTATTGAGAAATTGAAAAAGCTTAAAAACTCTGTTTCTACCGTTCCCAAGAAGTTTAGGGTTAAAATAGACGTTAATCCTGTTAGAATTTCGTGAGGAGGGAAATTATGAGGAGAGGAGTTTTCCTTCTATTGCTATTTTTAGCCGGAGCATGTGCTCCCGTTTCTCAGCAGAGCGTTAAAACCTCCCCCGTTCAGGAGGAGCAGGTCAAGGAGGAGCTCCTTGGTGAAAACGTACCTGTCTATCCTGGATTTAAGCTGATTCCTGAAAAGAGCTTCATTTACGAATCTGGGAGTGTAAAGGTTGGCCGTTTGGTATTTAAGGGTAGAGCTCCAATTAAGGAAATTGTCTCTTACTACAAGGAGACCCTTCCTGAAAAGGGATGGGAACCTCTAACCATTACCGTTTATGGAAACAGTGCAGAACTAACGTTTACAACTCCCGAAAAAGTTCTTCAGATTCAAGTTTTAAAGGGGTTCAGTGAAACAGAAATTGTCCTAAGCTTAGGTCCTAAGGGAGAGTTGACAAATAGGGAATAGTTTCTAATTTTTATTAGTGTTCAAGCGGGCGTAGCTCAGTTGGTAGAGCACAACCTTGCCAAGGTTGGGGTCGCGGGTTCAAGTCCCGTCGCCCGCTCCATTAACTGTTGAAGTTCAGAAAGAAGGTGGACACCCTAAAATAAGATTTGAACTCCAACAAAAGGAGGTGTCCACCAATGAAACAATTAAAGAAATTCAAAGGAACATCCCTGCACATATCAAATACACCCTTCAAAAAAACAATCAAAAGAGGAACGAAAATCAAAACCAAACTCGACCTAACAAAAGACCCAAACGTGAGAAAAAGACTTAAATGGATTCAACATTACGAAAAACACCAAAATGCAAGACTAACCTGCAGATACTTCGGAATAAGTCCAACTACCTTCTACAAGTGGAAAAATAGATACAAAAAGTACGGTTTAGAAGGCCTCAAAGACAGAAACAAAAGACCTCACAGAGTAAGACAACCTCAGATAGAACCAGAACTTGAACTTCTCATAATCACAGTTAGGGAAAAATTCCCTACCTGGAGCAAAGAAAAAATATCAGTCTTTATAGAAAAATACCTCAACATAAAAGTCTCTCCTTCAACCATCTACAGAGTTTTAAAGAGAAACAATCTGATAGAAAGAACCAGAAAACTCACATGGAACTTTAAGAAAAGAAAACAAATATGGAAAAAAAACCGCACCAGAAGAGGGTTGAGAGCCGATAAACCCGGAACAGTCCTCATAGACGTCAAATACCTCTACTGGTGCGGAAAAACCTTC
>NZ_FXTM01000014.1 GCF_900182585.1 Balnearium lithotrophicum
GCCTCATCAAGGTCTTGGTTATAAGACTCCAGTAGAGAAGTTTGAGGAATATATTAAAAAACTCCAGGGTGTCCACCATGTATTGAACGAGAACACTTTATTCTTTTCCAGAGTTTAAATGTCGTGTAGAGCCGTTTTGCTACTTTCGGGGCAACCGATGCCCTGTTGTTCTCATCTGGAGAGTGGGGAATAACTCCACCACCTAAGACTACAATTTCCTGACAGTTGATTTCTTTAGGAAACGGATACTTGTTTTCAAGAGGTGAGAGAACTACGTTCTTTCCAACTTCTGTAGAAAAAAAAGTACAAAAGTATTAGTGTAGTTACGCTTAAAATGAGAGAAATTCTAACGTTCTTTTTTATCAGGAAGAAAATTAATGTTAACAATAGGAGAATTAAAATTCCTGGAGGGATAAGAAAAACTCCGAGTGTTTTTGAAATGAGAAACATCACCTTAGAGAGCTCTCCATTCCCAAATCCTTAATCATTTGTATATCATCTTCCAATTTCCTTCCCTTGGTGGTAAGGTAGTTTCCAACCATTAGAGCATTTGCAGGAAAAAGAGAAAGTGGTTGGAGCTCCCTCAAGTTGTATTCCCTACCTCCACAGACCCTTATTTCTGATTTAGGAACCCCAAATCTGAAGGCAGTTAAGATTTTTAAACATCTAAGGGGAGTTAAAAAGTTGGCATTTTCCAGAGGAGTTCCCTTTATAGGATGGAGAAAGTTTAGTGGAACAGAATCTACCTCAATATCCCTTAACGTTTCAATTAGCGAATATACATCTTCATCAGACTCACCCATTCCAAAAATTCCACCACAGCAGGTTGATAGCCCAACTTCCTTTGCATTTAGAACTGTCCTTAACCTATCCTCCCACCTTTGAACTTTAGATATTTTTGGATAAAACTCCTTAGATGTTTCAAGATTGTGGTGATACCTGTCGAGTCCACAGGATTTTAGATACTTTAATTCTTCCTTCTTTAGCTGACCTAAGGAGGCACATAGTTTAGCTTCAGGTTTTGATGATTTTATCTTCTCTATTACTTTTCCTAACCTTTTTATTTCCTCTCTTGTGGGTGAAATACCACTTGTAACAAAACTAAATCTGTTTATACCTCTTTCAAAAGCCCTATTCGCTGAATTTACAAGCTCCTCATTACTGAGGAGGGGGTACGTTTTTATTGGAATGTTGTATTTTGATGATTGAGCACAGAACTTACAGTCTGCAGGGCAAAGTCCACTCTTTGCATTTAAAATGGAACATGTTTCTACAAAGTTTCCAAAATACCTTTTTTTTATTTCGTAAGATTCAAATAGAAAACTGTAAAAATTTTCATCTGTAGATTTTAAAATTTCTAAAATTTTCTCTTTCACTGTTTCAAATTTTGAAGTACTTGTCGAGATATTTCTTTAAATGTTTCGAGAACACCAATACCCTTTATAGCAATTGCCTCAAAATCTGGTCTGTTCCATCTATTTAAATCTTTTCTTAGAACTTCAACAGGGAGAATGTTGGGTAAATCTCTCTTATTGTACTGAAATACCAGAGGAATCTCCTCAATCCTTATCTCGTACTCCGTTAAATTTTCAATCATATCGTCCAAGGTGTCTAAATTTGCATCATGCCTTTCCTTCTGAGAATCTGCAACGAAGACAATACCATCAACACCTTTTAGAATTAGCTTTCTGCTTGCCTGATATATTATCTGACCGGGAGTAGTGTAGAGATGGAATCTTACTTTAAATCCCTTTACATTAGTTAGTTCTATAGGAACGAAGTCAAAAAACAGAGTCCTTTCTGTTTCAGTTGCTAAAGTTATCATTTCTCCTCGATTTTCAGGCTTTATGTGCTCATAAAGCCACTTAATGTTCGTTGTTTTTCCAGAGAGACCAGGACCATAGTAAACTATCTTACAGTTAATTTCCTTCGTAGCAAAATTGATGAAGGGCATTTCAACTCCTAGGCTATTCAAAGAGAGTATCTAAGTCAATATCTTCTATATCTATCTCCTGGGATACAGATTTTTCACTTTCAGCTCTCTCTTCAATTTGAGAAATAATCTTTTCCAATTCGTCTTGGTATTTCTTTATCTTAAATCTAACAATACCAATATTAGTAACACTTTTGTTGAAAATGGAAACAAGAATGTACTTATCACTAATTAGAACCATATATATTCCTTCTTTTTCTGTCTCAGTAAACATGTGGTTTATAGATTCATCACCAAGTAACTTTGATAGGGCCTCGGAAGCAGCCACATTTCCTGCAGTAAGTGATGCAAAGGTTATATCGTTAGAAGAAAAAGCCGGAGATTCACTCCGGCTTATTAACTGTCCTGCTTTATCAATAAGAAGTGTTATGTTGGCCTTACTTTCCTCGTTAATCTTTGTAAGTAAGTCCCTAAGCTTCTTATCTTCTTCCGGTTTTAAGTTCAACATGACTTATTCCCTATTAGAAATTTCTTCCATTCTGTTAAGCCACTCCCAACGTCTGTTAACTTCCTCCTGAAGCTCCTTTATTTTATCCTGATTTTCTGGTTTAAACAAGTGTTTAAACCTGCCCTGTAGTTTAAGATACTCCTCTATTGGCTTGGGATTCTTCGGCTTATGAGTTATTCTCCACTTCCCATTCTCAACTTCAAACAGTGGCCAGTAGTTCGTTTCTACAGCAAGTTTGCTTACGAGAATTCCCTCCTCCTCTTTAGAGCGCCATCCCCTTGGACATACAGAAAAGGCATTGATAAATGATGGCCCTTCAGTTAATAGTGCCTTTTTGAACTTTTCCATTAAGTCCTTCCAGTGGGAGGGAGAAACTTGAGCCACGTACGGTATTCCGTGGGCAGCTGCGACTTCTGGAAGCCACTTCTTGTGTTGTGGTTTTCCTAAACTTTCAGAACCTACCGGTTGGGTTGTTGTATTTGCATACTTGGGAGTTGCAGAGGAACGCTGAATTCCCGTGTTCATGTAGGCTTCGTTGTCGTAACAGACGTAGATGAAGTCGTGTCCCCTTTCAAGAGCTCCAGAGAGTGACTGGAATCCTATATCGTAGGTTCCTCCATCACCACCTAAGGCTACAAACTTAACCTTTTTATCCGTTGGCAGTTTCCCCTTTCTCTTTAAGGCCTTATATGCAGCTTCCACTCCAGAAATTGTCGCTGCAGCATTTTCAAAGGCGTTGTGTATCCACGGTGACTTCCAGGACGTGTAAGGATAGATAGAAGTACAAACTTCTACACATCCTGTAGCATTGGCCCATATCAGTTCGTATCCAAGGGCATTTGCAACCATAAACATCTGTCTTATGATTATTGAAGCCCCACAGCCTGCACAGAGCCTATGTCCCGGAGCCAACTTCTCAGGATAGTTTGTAAGTTTCTTTAAAGGGGGAACCTTTATCTCAGCTGTCTTTATTTCTGCCATAACTCCTCCATTACTCGTTTAAATTAAGGTAGTTAACGAAAGGAACCTCTTTTCCTGCTGCCTTCTGCATGACCTTATCTATGGCTTCCTCAATGTGGTGAACGTTTGTATCCCTACCACCTAAGCCGTAAATAAAGCTAACCAATGGATAGTACTTGTTTCTGAGGTGCATTGCAGTAGCAACGTCACTGTAAAGTGGACCTCCTAAAGCTCCAAAGGTCTCGGCCCTGTCAAAAACTCCGACAGCCTTACAGTTTGACGCCTCTATAGCATCCATAACATCGTAGTAGGGGAAAGGTCTGTAGGTTCTTATTTTAATTAGACCTACCTTTATTCCTTTTTCACTCCTTAGTTTGTCTATTACGTACTTGGCAGTTCCTGCCGTTGAACCAATGATTATTAGAATATAATCGGCATCTTCAGTTCTGTAGGTTTCAATGTGTTCGTACTTCCTACCAAACGCCTCCTCAAATTTCTCTCCTACTTCTCTTATGACCTTGTAGGCCTCCAACATTGCTTCTCTCTGCTGTCTCTTAAATTCCATGTAGGAGTCTGTCATGGCAACGGGACCGTGGGTTACAGGATTATCAACGTCAAGGAGAGGATAGATAGGTTTATGTTCTCCGACAAACTCCTCTACAGCCCTGTCTGGAAGGAGCCTTACTCTCTCAATTGCGTGGGAGATGACAAAACCGTCCATTCCAACCATTACGGGAAGCCTCGTCCTTTCGTCCTCTGCAATCTTTATTGCCTGAATTAAATTATCGTACTGCTCCTCAGCATTTTCTGAAAATAGCATTATCCACCCTTGGTCCCTTGCTCCCATCATGTCAGACTGGTCACCGTGGATGTTAATGGGGGCCGAGAGAGCTCTGTTAACAACTGTCATAACTATTGGCAATCTCATCCCTGAGGCAATTCCTAAAACTTCCCACATGTAGGCAAGTCCAGGGCCTGCCGTTGCAGTCATTGCCCTGCTTCCGGCAGCGGCAGCTCCTACACATGCAGACATTGCAGAGTGTTCACTCTCAACCGGAATGTACTCAGTATCAACAAGGCCATTTGCAACAAAGTCTGCAAAGAACTGCATAAGCTCCGTTTGAGGTGTAATTGGATATGCTGCAACGACGTCCGGGTTAATCTGCCTCATGGCCTCTGCAGCGGCCATGTTTCCCGAATAGGGAACGTAAGTAACCTCCTTTATCAACTCAGGCCTCATACTAATCCTCCTCACGGAACAGGTATTCTGGTTTCATTTCAAGGGCGTTTGTTGGACACTCGTGAGCACAGATACCACAGCCCTTACAGTGCTCATAGTCAACTCCTACCATCTTCTCCTCTTTTACTTGGATACAGGAGTCGGGACAGAAGACCCAACAGAGCATACAGTTAACACACTTATCGGCCTCAAAAACAGGTCTCCAAGCCCTCCACTCACCAGTGTTGTACTTTTCACTTGAACCTGGCTCAGGTATAACAGCTCCTATAGGTAGTTCCTTCCAACTCTTCATTCTGACCTTACCTCCTCATAAGCTCTGTGTAGTGCCCTTATGTTTGCCTGAAGGGCATTTTCAGAAATTTTCTTTCCAAAGGCCTTTCTTACATCGTTCTCCACAGTCTTAATGTCAACAAGGCCATTAAGTATCTTAACTAAAGCTCCGAGCATAGGAACGTTCATAAGGGGCCTCTTAAGCTCCTCCATGGCTATTCTTGTGGCGTCTACAGTGTAGATTTTCCTTCCCTCAATTCCGTACTTTTCCCTTACTTCCTGGGGGGATTTGTCCGTGTTGATGAGTAAAGTTGAATTCTCGTCAGTTCCCTCTAAAAAGGGAACGGTCTTTAAAAGTGTTGGGTCAACAACTATTACGATATCAGGGTTTAAAACCATGCAGTGTAGTGTTATGGGGGTCTCAGATACCCTGTTGTATGCCCTCAGCGGAGCTCCAGACCTCTCAGCTCCGTAATCTGGGTTACTCTGAGCGTACTTTCCCTCTTCAATAACGGCAGAAGCCAAAATTTTAGAAGCTGTAACTGCACCCTGTCCTCCACGGGCGTGCCACCTAATCTCTATCATTCTTTCCTCCGACTATAAGTTTCTTGTCCTCTAAAGCTTTTCTCAGTGTAAGCTCATCCGAGGCATCGATAGTTCCACCGTAGGGAATGCCGTACCCAATTCTGTAAACCGTAACTCCAAGGGATTCAAGTCTGTCTGTTAAAAACTTTGCGGTTGCTTCACCCTCAACTGTTGGATTGAGGGCAATTATTACTTCCTTTATTCCCTTTTCCCTTATCCTGTTGAACAAACTTTCGATGTTTAAGTCCTCAGGAGATACGTCCTCCAAGGGGGAGATAACGCCCCCTAAAACATGGTAAAGACCTCTGTACTCTCCCGTTTTCTCTATCGATACTGCATCCCTTGGCTGTTCAACTACACAAACAACCCTTCTATCCCTCTCAACATCGCTACATATTGAACAGAGCTCCCTTACTGCAGGAAGTCCACACTCCTTACAGGGGTGAACCTCCTCCAATTCCCTTAAGGCGTTTGTTATTACTCTCTTTTTCTCCTCAGGAAGCCTTGAAAGGGAAAGGACAGCCCTCTCTGCAGCCCTTTCGCTGATGCCCGGAACCTCAGAGAGGAACTCAATCAGGAGCTCCAAATTCTCAGGGTATATCAAAACAGGCCTCCCATATCGATTCCAAGCCCACCTGTTATCCTCTCAAGCTCCTTGGCCATTTTCTCCTTCGCTTCCCTTAAGGCCTGATTTGCAGCGGCAAGAACCAAATCCTGAACCATTTCCCTGTCGCCGCTTTCAAAGAGCTCCGGCGATATTTCAATGGAGACCAACTCTCCAGAACCCTTTGCCACTACCTTTACTGCTTCCCCTCCAGCCGTTCCTGTAAACTCCATCTGCTCTATCTCTTCCTTCATTCTTGCGGCCTGATTTTGAAGCTGTTTTGCCATTTTCATCAGCTGATTTATATTTCCACCTTTGAACATGAGAATCCTCCATTCTAAAATCTAAATCTAATTGTAAACAAACTGTAAAAATTTAACAACAGGAGAGATATGGAGTTAGAAAGGGAAAAGGTTGCCCTCATAGCCGTAAAGAAAAAGGGGGAGGAAGTTGACCTTGAGGAGTTGAAGGGACTGGTTGAAGCCTTAGGAGGGGAGGTAGTTCAGGAGGTTGTTCAGAGGAGAAACTCCTTTTCTCCATCAACCTACATAGGAAGGGGAAAGCTTGAAGAGATTGATAGGGAAAAGGTTACGTTAATAGTTTCCTACCATCCGCTTTCCTACTCTCAGAAGAGAAATATAGAGGAGATAACGGGAATGCCCGTTATTGATAGGACTGAGGTAATCCTTGAGATTTTTGCAAGGAGGGCAAAGACAAAGGAGGCAAAGCTTCAGGTTGAGCTTGCAAGGGCTTACTATAAACTCTCACATTTAAGGGGAAAGGGAAAGGAGCTCTCAAGGCTCGGAGGAGGTGTTGGAACGAGGGGACCCGGTGAAACCCAGACAGAGGTTGAGGCGAGAGCCCTGAGAAGGAAAATTCACAAGCTGAGAAGGGAGCTTGATGAGGTTCTGAAGAAGCAGGGGCTCCACAGGGAGAGCAGAAGGAGAAAGAACTTTAAGACGGTGGCTGTTGTGGGATACACAAACGTTGGAAAGTCAACATTGGTTAGGCTCCTTACAAAGAAGGATGTGTTGGTCAAGGATATGCTCTTTGCAACCTTGGACGTGAAAACGGGAGCTCTCTACCTTGACGGTCAAAAGGTTCTTATTTCCGATACCGTTGGATTTATTAAAAACCTCCCCCACGAGCTCGTTGCATCCTTCCGTGCCACTTTAAGTGAGGTAAAGGAGGCAGACCTCCTCCTCATCGTTTTTGATGTTTCCTCAGGAAATACTGAGGAGGAGCTCGAATCTGTTAAGGCTGTACTGAAAAAGCTCAAAAGCTGGGAAAAGCCGAAAATTTTTGTTGGAAACAAGGTTGATAAGCTCTTTAATGAGCCGAAGAGTAAGGAGGAAATCTACTCCCTTGTTGCCGGAAAGATACCTGAGGAGAATCCGGAGGTCGTCTTCGTATCTGCAAAGAAAAGGTGGGGAATAGAGGAGCTAAAGAGGGCTATCTCTGAGAAGTTAGCCTCTTAGCATTTTCTCTAATCCCTCTACCTCCTCAACCTCCTTAAGTTTGCTGTATGCCCTCTTTATCTGCTTCTCGTCAACTGCCTCCTTTAAGATTCTTTCGTAAAACTCCTTTGCTTCTTCAAATTTACCCAATTCGTAGAGAACATCCCCTACAATCTCTGAAACCTCACATACCTCGTCCTCTGTAAGTTCTGGATTGTCGAGGATGAACTTTCCTATTTCAACGATTTCCTCCAACCTTCCCTGGTCTAAGAGAATTACTGAAAGCTCTGAGAAGGCATCCAAGAGAACCCAGACGTTGTCGGTATGGAAAATAATTTCCTTAAGGACCTCCTCTGCCTGGTCAAATCTACCCCTTTCGGTGAGAAACTCCGAAAAGGCCTTGAGGGCATCCTCCCTGATAAACCCCTCAGATAGTCCTATCGCCCTTCTGTAGTAGTGCTCTGCCACATCATCCTTTCCTACCATTGCATAGAGGGCTGCAGCACTCTCTAAGAGGTAGACTGCATCTGGAAAAAGCTCCAAAGTATTGTGAACGACCTGCAGAGCTCCCTCGTAGTCCTCATCGCTCACCATAACCTCGATTAACTTCTGCCTGTAGTCCGCATTTTTAAAGTCGAGCCTACAGGCCTCCCTCAACTCCTCTTTTGCCTCTTCCAACTTACCCCACTCTGCGTACACCCTTCCGAGCTCGTAGTGAAGGTCTGCAGAGTTTATGAGTTCTATTCCCCTCCTCAAAACCTCCTCTGCCTTTCTGTAGTTCCTCCTTACTGCATAGAACCTTGAAAGTTCAACGTAAGGAAACTTCGAGTAGGGGTCTATAGTCATTATCGTTTCAAGGGTTTTTACCATTTTCCTGTGTGAATTCATCTCCTTGTAGAGCTTGTAGAGCTCCAAGTATGCGTCCTTTTCAAAGGGGTTGAGCTTGACGGACTGGAGGAGTTCTCTCTCTGCAGCCTTAAAGTTCTTCATAGAGGCAAGGGTTATTCCCCTTTGAAGGTAGTGTCTCGAGCGGTACTCGGTATCTAAAAACCTTGCCTCCTCCAAGTAAATCTCGGCCTTTTCAGAATTTCCGATTCCCTCGTAGGCTTCAGCAAGGAGGAGGTAGTAATCAATGTCCCTGAATCTGTTTTTCTCAAGTTCCTCTATGGCCTTTTTGTACTCCTTTGATTTAAGGAGCTCTTTCGCCTTTTCTAAGACCTTTCCTATCTCTGACCTCTTTTCCTCAAATCTGTTTCTCAATAAGTCCCTCTTGAGAAGGTTTCTGATTTTAAGTATAAATCACTGTTACCGAATTTCAACCGGAGGAAGTATGCTTTCAAAAATAAGGAAAAACCTCAGGGCCTTCAGCCTGCCACTATGGATAGTTGCTGCCTCCTTTGTAGGAACGATTTTTCTGGTCTGGGGAAGGGGCTCCGTTTTGGGACCATCTGGAACAGAAGTTGCTACTGTAAATGGAGAGGGAATAAGCTTGGTTGAGTTTAACAGGGAGTATTCGAACATTATAAATGATTTGAGGACAAAGTTTGGGGAAAACTACAGGAAGTTTATAAAGAACGATGAGATAAAACAGGCAGCTCTTCGCAGGTTGGTTGTGAGGAAGCTTTTACTTCAAACTGCAAAGGACGAAGGTATACAGGTCAGCGACTGGGCTGTCGCAAGGGCAATTGAGGAGATTCCGGCATTTCAGGACAACGGAACGTTTTCAATCAAACTCTACAGGTCCTTTTTAAGGGCGCGCCACATGACGCCCAAGTCCTTTGAGAACATCGTAAGGGAAGATTTGCTTATAAACAAGGTTCTCTCCGTTGTCAACAACTCACCCTCCGTTACCGAATTTGAACTAAAGAAGCTCTACACCTCATTTTTTGGAAAGAGGAAGTTCAAGTACAAGCTCTTTCCCCTAAAGGACTTCAACGTTTCCGTTTCAGACAAGGAGATAGAGGAGTACTATAAGAAGAACAGGGAAGAGTTTTCTAAGGAGGGAGAGGTTTCAAACTTTGTTCTAACCTTTCCAAAGACGGCTGAAGGGGAGAAGGAGGCTCAGAAGGCCTTTGAGATTGCAAGAAGCGGGAAGTTTTCACAACTGTTCAATTTCAATCCAAAACCTCTTAAGGATAAAAATTTAGAAAAGGAGCTCCAGAAAAAACCGTTCATTTTTAAGAGCTCCGATAGAGAACTCCTGTTGGCATTTAAGTACAAAAAGAAAGAGTATAGGCCGCTATCAGAGGTTAAAAATGAGATAGAGGCCGTCTTAAAAACGGAGAAAGCTCTGAAGGAGGCAGAAAGGGCTGCCAAGAGTTATAAGGGAGAACTTCCTAATGAGACGGAATTCTTAGACAGGGCTGAATTTGTTAAGAAGTTCAAGCCATTGGAAATTCCAGAGGGGCTCTACTCCTCTCCAGTGGGAGTTAGGAAAATAGTGAGGCTTGAGAATGGATTTGGCATCTTCTCCCCTGAAACAGATTTAAAGGTGA
Source organism: Balnearium lithotrophicum (assembly GCF_900182585.1). NCBI lineage: Bacteria > Pseudomonadati > Aquificota > Aquificia > Desulfurobacteriales > Desulfurobacteriaceae > Balnearium > Balnearium lithotrophicum. The sequence goes on from NZ_FXTM01000014.1 coordinate 10,053, forward strand.
ATAAGTTTGATAAAGAGAAGATGGAAAAGCTCAAGGAGTTTATCATCGCGCAGAAGAGAGAAACAAACTACCAGAACTTTGTAAACCTTTTACTTCAAAGGGCAACAGTAAAGATAAATGAGAAGCTCTTCAGGAGTATTAAATGAAAAGTATGACAGGATACGGAAAGGGAATTTCTGAAAACAGCTTTGCAAGGATAACTGCAGAAGTTAGGAGTCTAAACAGTAAAGCTTTGAGAGTTAGATTTTCAATGGGGAAGGTCTTCAACCCGTTTTTGAACGACCTGAACTCACTGATTTCTAAATATGTAAAGAGGGGTGATTTAGAACTTTCAATTCACTACGTCCTTTCCCCTAACGTTGAGGTTCCGATTTCCGTTAACTACTCAGAGGCAGTTAACCTTGTAAGAGAGATTAAAAAAATTTCATCACTGTCAGGAGAGGAAATTTCGGTTTCACTGAGGGATTTATCCCTAATATCTGATATTTTCCAGAGAGAGGAACTTGATTCCGAAATCTTCAGAGAGCCCCTCTTTGAGGCAGTTGAGGAGGCACTGTTATCACTGGATGAGTCGAGGAAGAGGGAGGGAGAAAAGTTAAAGTCGTACTTTTTGGAAAAGCTGAAAGTGATAGAGGATGAAGTTAGGGGAATTGAGGAAATGGTTTCTCAGTTGGAGGAGCTCCTGTTCAAAAAACTCAAGGAAAGGGTTAGAAAGCTCCTTTCCGGTGAGGAGCTCCCCGAGGAGTTTGAAAGGAGGATAGAGCTTGAAGTTGCTCTCCTTGCTGAAAAGCAGGACATTTCAGAGGAGGTTTCAAGGTTAAAGGTTCACATAGATAGGTTTAGAGAGCTCTTAAATCTTGAAAGTGAACCTGTAGGAAAGACTTTGGACTTTCTCTGTCAGGAGATGCACAGGGAGATAAATACGCTGGGAAGTAAGTTGAAGGAGATTGACGTTACAGAACCTGTTTTAAAGATTAAGACCGAAATTGCGAGGATAAAGGAGCAGGTTCAGAATGTCGAATGAGTTAAAGGGACTCTTAGTAGTTATCTCCGCTCCCTCTGGAACGGGAAAGACGACTCTGACGCACATGCTGTTAAAGGAATTTCCGAATATGGAATTTTCTGTCTCCTATACTACCCGTCCTCCAAGGCCTGGAGAGGTAAATGGAAAGGACTACTACTTTGTTGATAGGGAAACGTTTGAAAGGATGGTTGAGGAGGGGGACTTTTTGGAGTGGGCTGAGGTTTACGGGAACCTTTACGGTACCTCAAAGAGTCAGGTTTTAAAGGCCTTAAACGAGGGTAAGGACATTATCCTTGACATAGATACTCAGGGAGCCCTTCAGGTAAAGAAGAACTTCCCTGAGGCGGTTTTAATCTTTGTTCTACCTCCGTCACTTTCAGAACTTGAGAGGAGGTTGAGAAGGAGGGGAACTGACGACGAGGAAACAATTGAGAGGAGGTTAAAAGTAGCAAGGGAGGAAATAAAGAGAGCTCCCCTCTACGATTACATAGTCGTTAACGACGTTTTGGAAGTTGCCTTTGAGAATTTGAAGTCTATCATTAGGGCTGAAAAGTGCAAAACAGAAAGGTTAGCTGAACAGTTTGAAAAGGTGGTAAAGGACCCTGAAATTGTTACTCTTTTAAAAGGAGGTAGAAATGAGTAAGAGAATCCCTTTAGAACCTGTAATAGAAAAGGTAGGAAACTTCTATGAAACGGTTCACGTTGCCGCTAAGAGAGCAAGGCACCTCTACACGATTGACCCTTATACCTTTGGTAAGGACGAAAGGGGAGAGGAGCACAAGAAGACAATAATTGCCCTCTACGAAATAATGGAAGGTAAAGTCTGTCCTAAGAGAGAGGTTTAATGGAAGTTTTAGAAAATCGCCACGTAACCGGACGGGACTACATTTTAACAGTTAGAGTTCCCTTAGGTACGATTGAGAGGATAAAGCCCGGTCAGTTTGGAATGGTTCAGGTGAGGAGCTCCCTCCAGTTTGACCCCCTCTTAAGGCGTCCCCTTGGAATATTTAACGTTGAAGGGGATAGAGTTTCCTTTCTCTACAGGGTTTACGGTAGGGGGACAGAGCTCCTAACGAAGGTTTCACCGGGAGAGGAAGTTGAAATCCTAATGCCCCTTGGTAATTCAATTCCCGAAAACTACGATAGGTACCTGTTCATAGCAGGGGGAATAGGAATAGGAGGGCTCTTTTTGGCTTCAAGGTGGTTTAAGGAGAGGGGAAAGGAGGTTGTTTTTGTATATGGGGAGAGGAGTTCTGAAAACTTGTCCGGTATTGAGTTTTTAAGAAAGTACGGTATTAACTCTGTTGTTTACACGGAGGACGGCTCCTTTGGGAAGAAGGGACTTGTTACATCGGAACTTCAAAGCTACGAAGACTTTGTCTGGATTGCCTGCGGACCAACACCTATGATGAAGGCCGTTAAGGAGTTAGCAAAGGAATTGAACGTTGAGTGTTACCTATCCCTTGACAGGAGAATGGCCTGTGGTGTTGGAGCATGCTTAGGCTGTACAGTTAAGACGGTAAACGGCTACAAGCGCTGCTGTGTAGAGGGACCTGTATTCAAAGCTGATGAAGTAATTTTTGACTAATTGAAAAATTTTGCTAATTGCAATTAATTTCCTAAATTAAATTTTACTATTACTTTAGGGAAACCTAATGGAAGAAAAGAAGATTTTAGGTATAAGTGACGAACTTGTAGAAAAGTGTGTTAGATGTGGTTCGTGCCGTCAGGTCTGTCCGGTCTTTAACGTTACCCACGAGGAACCCTCCGTTGCAAGGGGAAAGATATTTTTAGCCAATTTAATAAACAAAGGAAAGGCAGAGCTCAACAGAGAAGCTGCCCACTTTTTCAACCTCTGTACCACCTGTTTAAGGTGTGCAGAGATATGTCCCGTTATGGTTGACTATGAAAAAATCATCATCTCAGCGAGGGCAAGGGCTGTTGAAAAGTTTGGACTGCCACCTGAAAAGTCGGCAGCTGTAAAGCTCTTTTCAAACAGGAAACTGTTGGAAGTTACGACTAAACTGTCATCTCCTTTAACAAAGCTCTTTACAAAAAAATCAAAAAGTCCTCAAAACAGACTTTTGCCTGTGAATGTACCCAAATTGGGAAAGGTTCTCCTTCCAGAGCCTTCGTCTAAACCCTTCAACAGTGAAGATAGGCTATTCCCAGCAAAGGGAAAGGGGAAGGGAAAGGTTATCTTCTTTACAGGGTGTATGTTTAACAACTTCTACACTCAAACGGCAAATAACGTTGTTAAGGTTTTAAATGCCCTTGGTTATACAGTTTTTGTTCCGAAGGAGCAGTTTTGTTGTGGAGCTCCGGCCTTCTTCTCGGGAGATTTAAAGACGTTTGAAGAGTTGAAGGAAAGGAACTTAGAGGGCTGGGGAGGAGAAAAGGCCGATTTCATTGTTTCTGCCTGTGCAACCTGTGGACACATTTTAAAAAAGGAGTACGGTGAGGTTTCCATACCTGTTAAGGAGCTTATAGAGGTTCTCTACGAGAGTTTAGAGGAAATTGGAAAGTGGAAACTTCCCCAAAAAGTGACGGTTACGTGGCACCATCCCTGTCACATAGTCAGGGGCCAGAAAATTCCCCGTCACTATCCCTTAGATGTTTTAAGGGTTGTTCAGAACTTGGAGTTTATCGACATGCCTGAGGCCGATAACTGCTGTGGGATGGGAGGTTCCTTTAAACTCTCCCACCCTGAAATATCAAGAGAGATACAGATTAAAAAGGCAAAAAATATAGAGTCAACAAGAGCCGAGATGGTCCTTACAGAGTGTCCCGGCTGTGTTATGAACATTGCAGAGGGGCTGGAGAGAATAAACTCACCCCAAAAATCGCTCCACATAGCTGACATTTTAGTAATGGCTCTTGAGTAGCTCAGGTTCTAAGTTATTTTTAGAGTTTTTCTATGAAATAGCAGAGAAACTACTTGTAACACCATAACTAAACCTAAAAAACGTATAATTTCCCCCCAAATCTTAGAAAGGAGACTAAGATGCCAAAGATAGTACTTGTCAGGCATGGAAAGACCGTATGGAATGCAGAAGGTAGGTATCAAGGGAAGTACGATATCCCTCTGAACGAGGAAGGAAAAGAGCAGGCCAAGAAGGTTGGAGAGGCGCTAAAGGATTTCCCAGTAAAAGCAGTTTACTCAAGTCCCCTTTCAAGGTGTGTTGATACTGCAAAGGAGATAGCAAAGCACCACAATTTAGAGGTTATTAAGAAAGAGGGATTTAAAGAGATAGACCACGGTGAATGGGAAGGAATGCTTGCAGAGGAAGTTGAAAAGAAGTATCCGGAGCTCCTCAAACTTTGGAGGGAAAAGCCAGCAGAAGTAAAAATGCCAGGTGAAACGGGAGAGACTTTACAGGACGTCTACAATAGGGCTGTAAAAGCTTTTGAGGAAGTAGTTTCGAAGTACTCCGATGAAGATTTGATTGTTATTGTAGGACACGATGCAACGAACAAGGTTCTTATGTGTTACCTCCTTGGAACGGATTTGAACAAATTCTGGGCTTTTAAACAGGCAAACTGTGGAATTACAGTTATCGACTACAATCCTAGAACAAAACAAGTAATTATCCACGTTTCAAATGCAACGGGACACTTAGGCAAGGAAATAGACTTTGAGGTTCAGAAGTCCCTTTGATGGTTCTACTCAACGTTAAGGAATTTTTAGGTGAATTTACTTTTGGTCAGTTTTTAGAGAGGGAAAATCGCTTTGTATGTAGAGTTTTAGTAAAAAACAAGGAGAAGAAAGCACACCTTTCAGATACAGGTAGATTAAGGGAGCTCCTTAAAAGGGGAGCTCCCGTTGTTCTCTCTCCAAATCCCAAAGGGAAACTTGACTATAAGGTCGTTTCTATAGGGAACGAAGGAGAGTGGATTTTCCTGAATCCATCCCTTCACTCAAGGATAGCTGAAAGGTTGATAAAAGAGGGATTCATAGGAACTCTTCCTAAATCGATAAGGAGAGAAGTAACTGTTGGAAAGAGTAGAATAGACTTTCTGATTGACGAAAGCTTTTATGTAGAAGTCAAAGGGTGTAACCTTGTAGAGGAAGAAGTTTGTCTATTTCCAGATGCACCAACGTTAAGAGGAAAAAAACACCTATTGGAATTAATAAGACTCAAGGAAAAGGGATTTAGGACGGGAGTTCTATTTTTAGCCTTTAGAGAGTGCAACTGCTTTTCACCTAACCAGAGAACAGATTGGGCATTTTGCAACACTTTTAAAAGAGCCCTCTCTTCAGGGGTTGAGTTTTTTGGATTCAAACTGGGATTTTGTCCTGAAAGTGGAGACATTACTGTAAAAGGCAGACTCAAGATTTGTAGAGGAGTTTTATGAAAGATTAAAAATGGTGCCCGGGGCGGGAATCGAACCCGCACGGGCTTGCGCCCAAGGGATTTTGAGTTACTTGTCTATTGCTGATTTTCAAGGCCTTGAAATGCTACTGAGTGCAAATTGGGTGCAAAAGTGTATTTCAGAGGGGTAGTTTCTTGATAGCTTCCTGTAGGTGTTGAGGAGCTAAATGAGCGTAAATTTCAGTTGTTTTGTAGCTTGTATGCCCTAATAACTCTTGAACTGTTTTTAAATCAACCCCTGACATTACCATTAGAGAGGCAAATGTATGCCTTAAATCATGAACTCTTAACTCTGGAAATCCTGCCTTCCTAAAGTATTCCTTTAGCCTGTGCTCTATGTGGTCTCGGCTGTAAGGAATAACCTTCCCAATTGCAGGATAACGTTTAAGGAGCTCCTTTCTGAGGTTAGGATGAATAGGTATAACTCTCGTTTGGAAGTTCTTTGACTTTCTAACGGTAATCAGGCCCCTCTCTAAGTCAACATCCTTCCAATATAGCCTTACGGCTTCTCCTATTCTCATACCGGTATAGATGAGGAAACGGAAGATGAATAACCACTCCTCCCTGTCTATAACTTCCTCCACTTTAGCTATATCCTGAGGTAGGAGAAATCTTGGAGGCTTCTGCTGAACTTTAAGCTGTTTATATCCCTTCATAGGATTTTCTTTTATGTATTCCCACTCTACGGCCTTTGAGAGAGCCGATTTCAAGGTTCTAATGTGAACGTTAACGGTTACTTTGGAGAGGCCACATTCAAGAAGGTGATTAACGTATTCATCTACATTCCTTTTCGTTATCGCCGATAGATATAAATCTCCTACCACTTCTCTAAATCTGTTTAGAACGTGCCTTGCCTTAGTGAAGGTCTCCTCTGAGCGGTTATTTTTAGCCCAGTCTAAATATTCTTGAGTAAACTGAGACAGGGGGACTCTGATTCCCTCTTTAAGAACTATCAATTTACCCTTCAGGTATTCTCTCTTTAGCTTGTTGTAAATCCTAATAGCCTCCGCCTTGTTACGGGTGCGGAGGCTCTTTTTCTTCCCTCTCTCAAATTCTACATACCAGACGCCGTTTTCTCTCTGAAATAGCCTCATACTGATATTAAACTTCATTATTTGACCTCATGCAAGAGAAGTTCCTCTTTTAATGAATCTTCTCCTAAGAAAGCGTCTATACTTTCCCTGTCCCAGAGCCACTTGTTGCCAATCTTTTTGGCTGAAATGAGACCTTCGAGATAACGCTTTTTGAGGGTTTTAAAACAAAGATTGCTGTATTTTTCAGCTTCTTTCGTAGTTAGCCAACGTTTTTTCATTAGACAGCCTCCCTTTAAGGTTTTAGGGAAGCCGAACAGGGGGACGGGCGGGGAGAGAAAGAGGGATTATCTTTTAGCTTCCTTCTTTTCAAACGGCCATGCAAGGTAGATGAAGAATAGGGCAAGAATAATAAACATTAAAGCAAAAGTTGCTAAAACTAAGTTTTCCATTAATCCTCCAGTTCATTTACTTTCTTTTTATAAAGATACCCTGTAATTAGAACTGAGGCAAATAGCACTATACTTGCAATCAGACCTGTAGCTACAAAATTGTCAAAACCCTTTTGAGATAAGCGGGTTATAGTTCCTGTTGCTACAAGAAGAAAAACAGTAAAAACCTTTCCAAATATGTCCTTGTAAAACTCAATCTCCTTCTCTATCCTGCTCACTCAAATACTCCTTATAGACTTCTGGACAGTGCTTTTGTAGGTATTCTTTAATGGCTTCCCTAATAACTTCTGTCTTTCTCATACGAAGTATCCATTGAGCTTCCTCCAATGCTCTATCCATTTCATCTGAAACTCTCAAGGCTATTAGCTTTTTTAGTTTAGCCATGAATTCCTCTTTAATTCTTCAACTAACCTATCTAAATCCTGCCTATCAAACCTTGTGCTTTTCCCTATCTTCACAGGTTTGATTTTCCCCTCTTTAATGAGCTTATAGAGAGTAGCCTTTGAAATACTTAGATACTCACAAGCCTCCTTTACTGTAAGCAGTTTCTTTTCCACTTTTCCCTCCATCTTTTGAAATTCTATCAGTTTATAGTGGTATTTTGCAGACTTTTAAAGTCTTGACAAGTTTACTGGTGTTTACTAATATAAACGATAGAAAACTACTACATACAGGAGGAGGCTATGCGAGAGACTAAACCAAAGTTCGTAGTGGGTGAACCTACGCAAATTGAGTTCCACGGAGACTACTTAACTGCCGTTTTTGACGGCGAAACTGTTTGGGTAGCCGTTAGACCTCTAATTGAAAACCTTGGCTTGGACTGGTCTAAACAGTATCGCAAAATCATTGCCGACCCTGTCTTATCTCAGGTCGTTGCCCAGAAGGCAACAACCTCTCAAGGCAAGGATGGCAAGACTTACCAAGTTAAAATGCTCTGTCTCCCTCTTGAATACATCAACGGTCTGCTTTTCAAAATCAATCCAAGTAAGATTCCCAACCCGCAGGTAAGAGAAAAGGTCATTCTCTACCAGAAAGAGTGCTACAAAGCTCTCTATAACTACTTCATAGCCGATAAGGTTGAAAGAGCCTACAGTTTTGAGGAGTTTGTTAAATGGGCGGAACTTGAAATCAAAACTATCAAGGCTAAAAGTCAAGGAATAGCAAAAGCCGCAAGGCTTATTAATGCAGTTGTTAGAGCTACGAAAGACCCTGTTCTACAGGACAAGCTAACCCGTAAGGTTCTTCAAGAGTTTGGTTATAAAGATGTTGTTGAGGAAGCTGAAAGGGAAAATCCGAAAACCATTCAACGGAGGTTATTTTGAGGAAGAATTGAGAACGGCCGACGAGGTCATCATCTGGATACTTGACACCCGCAACAACCAAACTTTCCCAATCGTCATCGGCCGTTCTTCTACTCAAAAATTTATTCGTCTGGAGCTCTCCCGCAACCTTTAGGGGGAGCTCCCCCTTTTTTCCTCAATTAGGTTCTTTTACAACTTCCTTCCAACAAAACAAAAACAAATCAAGCTCAGCAATATCATCTTCTGTTAGTTCAAAAGCTCCTTTCTTTCTTATGTTCTCCCAAATATCAGCTATTTCGTAGATAGAGGCCATTATTCCTCCAAAAATTCCCTTTTAAACCACTCCGCTCTTTTCTGCCTTGCTGGGGTGAAAATCGGATTACAATCCTCAACCCATCTATCAAGGTAATCAGCCATCATCTTAACGATTTCAGGTTGATGTTCTTTTAATAAGTTCCACATAGATTTTGCTACAAGCCTTGTCTCCTCTTGAGCTTCGGGATGCAAACGGTGAATAAAGAAATTCAGCCAAGCCCTGTAATCTCCCTGCATCCAGAATTGAGTATAGAGACCTAACGGAAGGAATGCACGGGCTTGTTCGGGTTCCCAACCTTCAGTTATAAGTTGCTCATAGGCCATCTCCCCCATCATACAAGAACCTATCCTAATGTCTGGATGAATAATAGCTTCCCTCCCCAGCCAACAAAAGAACTTCACCTTATTTCCCTTCACATACCGCCTGCTCATTTCCATATAGGAAAAAGCCCTGTGTCTTTGAATTTGACGGGCTACGAAAATCGGAACTTTGAGCTTAAAGGTAGCAAAAAACCTTTTGTTTATACTAATAGAAGATGAGATATAACTGTCATGATCCTGATTGAATTCCTTGATAGCCTTCTCCCAATTTATGTAATCACTATTTCTTAAATCTCCAACATCCCAACACCTCACAAACTCAAACGGACTTTCATGTCCCCGCTCAATCAGCAAGTTCCAGAGCCTATCAGGGTCTTTGCAGTATTCGTTTCCGTAAGAAATAGAAGCTACGAGACAAACGGCTTCTTTCCTACTTTCCTCATTTTCGTTAGCCTTGGAGAAGTCCCAGAGCACCACCTTACAGATTGGCGGTTCCTCGTAATCGTAAGGAAATTTCTCGGCAACTTTGTGGATATATTTAAGTTTCATCCTTCATCACCTCCAAAATGTTAATGCATGCCTCTACGACAGCCTTCCCGAGAGAAGTTAAATAAATAGTTTTGCTCTTCCTCTCTACTAACCTCCACTTTTCCATAAGCTCTAAAGTTTCTAAGACTTTTTCAGTTCCTATCTTCTTAACAAGGGTGCTCTGGAAAGAAGCTCCATTGTTGTAGAGGAGAAACAAAAGAGTTCTCAATCTCAAATCGCTAAGATGCGAGAAAAGCAAGGACAACTTCTTTGTATCTTCTTTTGTTATTACAAGCTCTTTCATGTTTCATCACCCTCTTACGAGATTTACGTTTAGGAGGTTTCCAGAGTGGCTCAAATTCATCTTTTTTAGGAGGCTTAACAAGTTTATCTGCCTCTTCCTTCGTTATATCGTCATAGAAAGCTACGTATATTTCCCCTGCATAAGCATCAACCTTAAAGGGACAGGATAATTTCCCTTTCACTCTTGCCCGCCAGAGTCGTCTTTTTACCAGCCTTGCGTCCTCTCTTGTTCCTACGTACTGATAAACTCTCTTTATCCTCATTTCCTTTTCCTCCATCAATAATCGCTTCAGGACCAAAAATCACTTTTGCTAAAGATTTCGGGAATCCATCCGGTAATATGTAAGTGAACGCCTTGTTGAAGTCTGTAGGCTGTACTACTCTACAAAAGAATTCTTTTTCAACTCCATTTTCTATTATCTTGATGTACTTATCCTGAGTGAACGGCGGTTCTGTAAATTTGTAGATAGGCAAAACTACTTTCATCTCTCCTCCTTAAAATTCGATGTCGTCAGGCGGTTCCTCTTCAGTTGTTTCTTCCTTTCTTGCATCCAACGGGCTGAACTTGTCTGCCCTAATCTCAATCTTGCTTCTGTTTTCTCCACTTTCAGTTTTCCAGGTTGACTGCCTTAGACTTCCTTCAACCAAAACCCTGTCTCCCTTGTTGAACCTGCTAACTGTCCAATCTGCTAAATTGCCCCATAAAACCACGTCTATAAATACAGGGTCTTCTTTCCACTCTCTGTTTTTGTCTTTGTATGGATTGTTGACGGCTACCCTGATTCGGGAGAATGGAGTTCCATTAGAGGTGTGTTGAAGCTCTGGGTCAGCAACTAAGCGACCGATAAGAAAAACTTTGTTTAAGTTCATGATTTCCTCCAGAAAATTTAAAGAATGAAAAAGAGAGCTCCACTAAGGGAGTGGAAGACCTTAGAGAGCTGCTAAGGGAGTTCTATTGGAGCTTCTTCCTTAACTCTATTAGTCAGTTCTTTGGCTTCCGGATACTTAATATCATCTAAAGACTTGCTTAATTCATATTCAGGGTCAATTCCTAACTCCATTATTTTCTTTCTCCACCTTTCCTTGGCTTCTTTGATTACCTCGATAGCTTCCTCTTTTGTTAACTGCTTAGAGGATTCCTTGCCGAATTTCTCTCTGATGTAGCTCTTATAGTCAAATTCAGCCAATCCAGACCAGGAATGAATTCCTTTTATGTATTTCCTGTCTAATTCAATTTTGCTATTCTCAACAGGCTTGGTATTAAGCACTTCCCCAGTTTCCTCATCTATTTCAACTCCCATTTCCTCTGCTACGTACATTCCGGACATTTCACTCGGAAATGCCTCACGAAGAGCCTGAACGAGAGCAACTTTTCTAATCATTGTTGCAGGCATAGTTGCCCAGTTGCTCATTAACTTCCCGTCTTTCGTCTTGCGAGCATATTCCTCAATCGCCACTTCAGTGCGTATAGGGTGATTAAAATCTTTTCTGTAAACCTCAGCCCAGCCGCCAACAAGTTCCTCCTTGCTCTTGATGTAAAAAGCTCCGTTTCTATACGTAACTTCTCCTGTATCTCTGTTAACCGTAATAACTCCTGCTTTGTAACCATCTAACTGCTTTGAACGTTCAGCACGTTTAAGAAAAGCATCTTTTCCAACAACTATTACAGGCTGAGAGTTGCCGTATTTGATGAAGTGAACATCATAGGGAGATAAGCTCCTTAATTTGCAGTAGTTAAAGAACTCTTCTATTTCCTCCTGTTTTGCATTAGGAGCGTGATATTTGACGTAAGTAGCTACCTCGTCAAAGGTATATGTTCTTCCATCTTCTGCTACAATAATTTTTGGACTTTCAATAACTGCTTTTGCCATAACTTCCTCCTTTTATTTATTTCCGCTACTCCCGAAACCGCCCTCTCCTCTATTGGTTTCGGTTAGTTCTTCAACCTCAATAACCTGAAAATCTGAAACGGGAACAGGAACTAATTGAGCTATCTTTTCGCCTTTTTCTATTCTCTGTTCCCGTCCTGAAAGGTTAGCCAGAGCAACGATGATTTCTCCTCTGTAGCCGTTATCAATTACTCCAGCAACCACATGGAGTAATCTTCTTGTTGCCACACTTGAACGGTCTTTGATGAAAGCTCCCCAACCTCTTGGAAGCTCAACAGCTATTCCTGTTCTAACCTTCACAACGGGTATTCCGCCATTTTCATTAACAGTTGGGATAACTACATCTTCAAGAGCATACAGGTCAAAACCTAAGTCTCCCTCGTAAGCTCTTGTTGGTAGTTTTGTATCTGGATGCAGGCGTTTACACTTCACGTTCAATCCTCCTTTTAACTTTCTTAACCTTTTCTATTCCCTCTAAAATCCCTTTCGCAGTTTTCTGCTCTCCTATAGCTAAAAGCAAGTCGTGAGCTGCTTCTAATCTGCTTTGCGTTTCTGTTAGATACAGTTTTATAACTGCTAAGGCCTCCTTACGCTTGACTTTTTCTAATTCTTCGTTTAGTATTAATTCAAAATTCGCATTCATCTCCGCCTCCTTGAAATGGTTTTAAGGAGATGAGAGGGCTTTAGGCCCTCTCAAGGGTTTGTTCTTCTATCCTTGCTATTGTTTCTGCAAGTCTGAGAAGCTCTTTCTGAGCTTCTTCTTTTAGGTCAAAAAGAGCATAAGTGTATTTACCTCCTCCTCTTGTTCTGATAAGCACACGGTATTTCTTCACATCAACATCTTTGGTTACCGAAATAGCCTCTATTTCGGTTATTTTGATAAGAGTTCCCTTGTTAGTCTCTATCCACGGCCACATCTCACACCTCCCATAAAGTTCCGTATCTAATTGCTCTTTCTAAGAGGTCGGAAAAGGGACTTTCCACTTCCCCGTAAGGTTCATATCTTCTATCGTCCCAGACTTCTTCCGGTTCTGCTTTTCTTTCCTCGTCTTCGGGGAGCCATAACTCTGGCTCCCCCATCATTTTGTCAATCCAAGAAGAGTCGTAAACTTCCATGGCTCACCTCCATAAGTTTTCTCTCCCTTTAGGAGCAGAGTCCGTTTACAGAGGGCTTGTTAACCCTCACCGGGCTACGTGCACCCGGCCGGTCTTCGGGAGTTACCCCTACTCCTGCTCCCCGCCCGTTACCCCCTATTCGGCTGTCAAAGAGCTTTCTCAAGCGTCTGCTTTAATAATAAAGCGTATGGATGAAAATGTCAAGTCTTTTGCTTTAGTTTTTAAAGCAAAAGCTATTAATATACACCAACCTCTTGACAGACAAGGGATTAAAGGAGGCAGGATTTGAAGGGAGTGGTTAAAGAAGGGAAGGCAGAGAAAGCCCTTACTTTAGGCTTTCTCTATAGTCGTTCCAGAGGGAAACGAGGTTTTGAAGAAGAAAACGTATGTGTTTTTCGTTTTTTAGATTTGCTACGTTAACATTCTTTTTAAGAGATTGGTTGTACATTTGAAGGTAAAGTCTGTCTTTATACTCTTTAAGATAGAGTTTAGGTAAATCTTTAAACTTTAACGCCTCGCGTAAAACTCCAAAATCTCTTCCGGTTTCTTTTTCTATTTGCTCTAAAAGTTTATCAAGTGGGTAATACTCTACTTCAATAAAGAGAAGATTTTTATCGTCAATACATTTAATACATTTACGGCCAAGAAGAGGAGTTGAATCAGTATTTTTCTTGAGTTCTTCTTCTAATCTCTGAATCTCCTGAAAAAACTCTGAAATTTCTTTTTTGTTTGTTGTTTCTTTGATAGTTTCCTCTACTACGAAATCACAAAACTCACAGTTCTCAGGATAACTTTCTTTAACTAACCTATAGATGAACATCTTCACCTCCCAAGTTTTTATTCCACAACGTTCAGATAAAAAAGGGCAGGGACTACCCCTATCCCTCATAACAAGTTTTATCTTTCTTATCGCAAATTAAATAGAATGTTGTAAAACCAATTCTAATTTCTTTTTCGTCTTCTTCTATTGCTTCAATATTGCTTTCTGTTTCTGTGTAGAAGTCAGCGAAGTTTTCGTACTCCCAAAATTCATTTAAAATATCCATGACTTCCTCTACATCATTTTCATCATAGTCATTTCTCCATTGAGGGTAGCTTTCATCAAGAACTTCCAAAACAACTTCAAATGGAGAGTTATAGCCTTCTTTGATGTTTTCTACTGGGAACTTAAATCCTTCTTCTTCTGCGAACCTCATAGCTTCTAAGACTGCTGTTCTGAATTCTGATGTTCTCATCTCCGCCTCCTTTCGATTTGTTTTCCTTCTACTTAATAATATAGACTCAATTGAGTTTATTGTCAAGGGGGAAGAGGATAATTTTTCAAAAAAATGTCGTGAAATGTATTCAAAACGCGGTTGTATCAAGGGCTTGGAGGGTTTATACTGAAAGAAAATCAGAGGAATTAATGAAAAGTAAGATAATACTATCTCCCGAGCTTGCAGCTTTGAAAAAAGAAGGAATCCCTCAACGCGTTATAAGGCAAGCACTTAACAGAACAGCAAAGTCGGCAAAAGCAGCAATATCAAAAGAAGTAAGAAAAATCTATAACATAAAAAAAAGAGACTTCGATAAACACATCACAGTTACTCCAGCCCGGAACACAGACATCGCCGTTGTAGCTATCAAGGGCAAAAGACTACCTCTCTTCTATTTTCTTTCGAAAAGTAGCGTTTCTATCTCACTTAAAAGAAAAAAGCTTCCGGTTTATGAAAGAAAAACAAAAACCGGAAGAGTTGTAAGAGTTCAATCAAAGTGGCCTGCTCTAAAAGTTAAGGTAAAAAGAACGGAAGGATGGAAAGTTTTAAGGCGTAATGCTTTTATCGCACGGATGAAGTCCGGGCATATTGGAATTTTCAGAAGAATGCCAAATTGGAAACACAAGCTTGTCTCTACTAATCCCCGAAAGTATCATGGTCTCCCAATTGCCGAGCTTACAACTCTCAGCTCAGTTCAAATGGTAGAAAACTCAAAAGCACTTAGAGAAGTCGAAAAGATTATCCCAGAAAGACTTAGAAACAACATTGTTCACTCTGTAGCAATGTACTTATACAAAAAAGGGAGGAGGAGGTGAAGACTATTGTTTATACCTATTTCCCTCATTTTTATCATTCTTTTGTAGCTTACGAAAAGAAGTTGCGGCCTTCTGCAGTCCAGGTCTATTTTGCTCTTCTATCACTTGCGGGAAAAGTAATTCCATGTTCACCAAGAAGCTATCTCAAAGAACAACTTCCCCTTTCTAAAGATACGATAGACAAAGCCTATACATCGCTCATTGTACACGGTTTTATAGAAGAAAGAAAAGGAAAAACAACTATTGAGGTTATCTTAAAGCCAAGAGCTGCAAGGAATTTGCTGCAATCAGGATGCAAAAGATGATGAAATCGGGTCCTTCCTGGCAGGTTGGGTTGCGGGTGCAGGAGGTGCAAAAAACGAGCGAATTTCGCCCAGAGCTTTGCTGTGTCGTCGCCAAGCCTCTTGGACACACAACAAAGCTTTATGGAGGATAAAAATGAGCTTTAAAGCAAGTTTTAGCTTCATTTACGGTTTTCTTCCAGTAATAACAATTTTTTCAAATAAATTTATACCAAAGGGTTTTGGAGGATACAACTACGGATTTATCAATATTATTCGGCCAAAATACAAGGACGATAAAGGTTTAATTAATCATGAGATTCAGCATTCGAAACAGTTCTACAGAACCTTTGGTTTAGCCCCAATATTCCGTTCCTTAGGAATATTTCCCTTCCTTAAGAAGTTTTCAGATAGAAAGATTTTCAACTACGAATGCGAGGCTTACGGGAAACAGCTGTGTTTTATTGACTCTGAAAGTTTCAATTGGGCTCTTAAGCTCTTTTCTCAGTTCGTAGTAACTAAGTACGGCATTGTGGGGTATTCTATAGAAGAGGCAAAGGAGGAAATATTTAAGCACTACGAAAGGTTTAAGAGGAAAGATGGATAAACTTTTTCTATCAACAAAGGAGCTCTCTATTTTGTTTTCAAGGCACGAAAGGACAATTCAAAGGTGGATAGAGAAAGCTCAACCGAGGACAAAGAACGGCAAATACTATGCACCTGACCTTTTCCTCTATTTTGAAAACAGTATTGCAAGAAAAAACGACAAAAGTAAAGAAGAGTTAGAGTTGGAACTTAAAAGGGTAAAGTTAGAAAAGGAAAGGTTTACCCTTGAAAAGGAAAGGGGAGAATACGTTAAAAGGGATGATGTTGAATTGGAGTGGGCTCAAAGGGTTTCAGAAATAAAGTCTGGTCTTTTGGCTTTAGAGTTTCGTTTATCTACTCAGCTTGCAAATAAGAAAAGGAGTCTCCCTAAAACGAGGGAAATCATAAAAAAAGAGATTCTTGACCTTTTGTGGTCCTACGTTAGAAAGGGGAAGTACATTCCTAAAATAAACGAAAATCTTCCGTTAGACAAACAGGAAGAGATTACGTTTGAATTTTTTCAGAAACTCTCTGAAATCCCCTGCGACAACCCTAAATTAGAAATCAAATGCCCTAAAAAGAAAACAAAGCGGGAAAAGAAATGATTGATTGGACAAAAAGGGAACTGAGAGCTCTAACCCCTCCAGAGGGAATAACGGTTTCAGAGTGGGCAGATAAATACAGAATACTTTCCTCTCGTTCAAGTAAAGAACCTGGAAAGTGGAAAACCGAGAGAGTTCCCTATGCAAAGGCTGTAATGGATGCTTTTTGTGATAACGAAGTTGAGGAAATAGTTCTCTGTTACGGAGCTCAGCTTTCAAAGACGGAAACGATGCTCAACATGTTAGGTTATGCCATCCATCAAGACCCTGGACCAGCTATGTTCGTTCTACCGAGTGAAGATATTGCAAGGTCTTTCTCTAAAAACAGGCTTCAGGATATGCTTATTTCCTCAGAACCTTTGAGGGAAAGGCTTCCATCTACTTCTCACGACTTTACAAACCTTGAACTAATAATGGAATCTATGACGATTTACTTAGCCTGGGCGGGTTCCCCTGCAGTTTTGGCGAGTAAACCTGTCAGGTACGTTTTTTTAGATGAGATAGACAAGTACCCTCCCTTTTCAGGAAGGGAGGCAAACCCAATTTCCCTTGCAAAGGAAAGGACTAACTCCTATCAGGGATTTCATAAAATTGTTTACGCTTCCACTCCAACAACAGAAGACGGCAACATCTGGAAGCAGCTCCAAAGCTGTGGAATTATCTATCGCTATCAGGTCCCCTGTCCAAAGTGCAAAAAATTCATGTTCCTTGAATTCCCAAATCTTAAGTGGGAAGATGTGGAGAATCCTGAGGATGTAATAGATAAAACCTGGTACGAGTGTCCTAACTGCGGGGCTAAAATAACGGAAAACTATAAACACGAGATGCTTTTAAAGGGCAGGTGGGTAGAGTGGAAAAGGAAGTCAAAGAGGAGGAGAAAGATAGGCTTCTGGCTCTCAGCTCTTTACTCTCCATTTATCCCTTGGGGAAAGTTAGCTTACGAGTTTTTGGTTTCAAAGGATTCTCCTTCTGAACTAATGAACTTTGTAAACTCAAAACTTGCAGAACCTTTCAAGGAAACGGTTAAGAGGAGGGAAGTTTCAGATATTTTAATCTGGAAAAGGGATTATCCCCCCGGCATCTGTCCTTCCGATACGGTAGCTTTGACGGCAGGGGTGGACGTTCAAAAGGACGGATTCTACTTCACAATCTGGGCGTGGAATACTCAGTTAGAACAGTATTTGGTCCGCTACGGCTTTGTTAGAAACTTTGATGAACTTGAAGCGGTTTTGTTTAATTCCCGTTATCTCGTCGGGGATTACCCTGCAAAGATTTCCCGAATTTTCATAGACTCCGGAAACGACACGAGGGAGGTTTACGAGTGGGCTTGGAAATACTTGGGGGTGGTTTTCCCGATAAAAGGACAATCTCAGATAAGGTCAGGGGTTCCATTCAAAGAAACATTAGTTGAAAGGCTACCGGGGTCAAGTTTAAGGTACGGAACGGGATTGAGGCTCGTTAACATAGACGTTAACTACTATAAGGATGACATCCAGAGGAGATTTGAGCAGGGAAAGATTTTTCTACACAATGAAACCGGGGAAGACTTTGCAAAGCAGATTATTGCAGAGGAAAAGAGGAGGGTTAGAAGGAATAACGTTTATGTGGAAACGTGGGTGAAGGTTCACCAAGATAACCACTATTTGGACTGTCTCGTTTACTCTAACTGTGCAGCAGACCACTTACAGGTAAGATTTTTGGAGCCAATTTTAAAGCAGGTTAACCCTCAGTCTGTAGGGAGCTTTACTCAGAACAATAGCGGCTGGCTTCCTAAAAAGAAGGGATGGTTGAAATGATTAAATACTTTAGCTTTTGGTTTAGGTGGTCTATAATTATTTTGCTTTAATTTTGGACTGCCCATAGATAGAAAAAAGTAATTAAAATGCTGTTGGCTGTATAAACCAGTGAGAAAAATCATATCCCACTCTATAAACAGTTCTTTCTTTTGGTTTCACAGAAATCTTAATTTCCGAAACGGAAACTCCTACCCCACAAATACTATTAGGCTTCATACCTAAAATATGAATTCCTGCAGGTAAATAGAGTATTACTTTTTCTTTAGTTCTTACTTCTGCAACTTTTTCACCATCGATGAAAATTGTAGCTGGACACACCAACGCACCAGGAATGTGTCCTTTATCTTCTTTTACTATTACAACACCACAGTTTTTACAGGGAGTAGAGTATTTATTGGTAAATATTCTATTTTTAGGAACAAGCTTAGCTTGTTCTGTTTTTATGGGTTTAGAAGTATAACAACCAGTTAAAACCAATGGAGTTAACAAAACAATAAGTATTTTAACTAAATTCATATTCCTCCCCTAATTGCGTAAATCAGTGAAAATTTTACAAAATTATTTCCTTCTTTTTTCTATAAACTCCACCAGGTCTCTCATTCTAAAACGTATTATTTTTTCATCTAAAACCACTTTAGGAAGTTTCCCCTGTTCCGCCCAACGCAAAACGGTTCTCTTATCTACCTGACATATATAAGCAACATCGGTAGGTTTTAGCAATCTTTCTGGAAAAACTTCTCTAATTCTTTTCTTCAATACATCTCTCTCCATATTCTATAACCCCCCGAAAAGACATTTTCTTCCGTATTCAGCTATTAGAAGAGCCTCAGCAGGTCCATCACTTTTTATCTGCACTCCAGGGAACATCTGTTTTGCTTTCTCTATTGATTTCTTTTTCTTCTCTTTTCTCGGTCTTTTCTTGTGTTTACTCCCGTGTATAAATGCCTGCCACCTTTGAGGCGGAACTTCTTCAAAGGGGATATGAAGGGCTATCAGTATTCCTAAAATCTGCCCGTAATGTTTCATTAGATTTCCGCTGCTGACAGCTCCCTGTTTTGGGTATGGATGCTGCTTTTCAACAAAACATCGATATATTTCGCCTCTACGCTCAAAAAGAAGGTCAGCAAGGGTGGATGTATCTGGCATAGGAAAAACTTCAACAGATTTACCCTCTGCTGAAGGTAAGAAGGGAATAAATGCAACTCCTCCCTTTTTACCAGGGTCAATACCGACGATTAGTGTTTTCTCAGAAATCAAACAATCCATCTACTTCCTCCTCCCCTTTAGATACTGGTGTAGCTGGGCTTAATGTGAAGTGAGGGAATCCGTTGTCAAAGTCCACGATAATTTCAGAGCCAGCCTTGTTTACACGGCACTTTGCAATTTGAATTACGAGCTTGTCCGGAGCTTCTTTTAAGTTTCTATGGAGCAGTAGAATGTTAGAGGCATCTTGTTCAAGGTTTCCTGTCTCTTTTATATTCTCAAGGCTCGGCTTATCTTTCCCTGTCCTAACTCCACGGTTTAGCTGTGCAAGAGCTACAACGGGACAGGTGTTTTTAGATATTTCCCTTAATTCTGCCGATGCGTAGTCAAGAAATTCTTTTCTTGTCTTGAAATCTTTCGAATGGTTGTGAATTATCTGAACATAATCGATATAGACAATATCTGGCTGAACCTCAAAGATTCTTGCTTTGATTTGCGGCATGGTGAACTGGCCAGCTTCTATGTGAAGTGGCAGGCTCTCTATTTCAGTAACGGCATTTACGATGGTTTCAAAATCCTCCCAGCCAAAGACTATTCGTTTAAGAGGAATTCCTGTGTGGATAGAGATGAGCCTTGCCATAACTTCTTCTTCTGTTAGCTCCAGAGAAAAGAACTGAACCTTTATTCCTCTTTTTGCCTGATTTAGAGCAAGAGCAAGGCCTGTTACAGTTTTTCCTATAGAAGGCCTTGCACAGATAAGGGTCAGTTCATTTCTATATGAAAAGTACTGGTCTATCTCACCTGAACCCGTATGGATTCCAGGAACCGTATCCTGGTTATAAATCTCCTCCATTTTCTCAAGCCATCTGGAACCCACCTCTGCAACAGTTCCTCCCTTTTCCTGTCTATCCCTCTCAAGGTCTGATAGAAGCCCTAAAGCTTCTTCCCTCGTTATCTTTCCAGAGGCTAATTTCTCGGCTATTTCAAGTTCTTTTCTCTTTTTAGAGGACTCTATCAGCTTCTCTACGCAGACTTTGAATTTTTTCTCGTTTTCAATAGCAAACTCTACTGCATAGAGTAGAGTGCTCTCCAAGCTTTCTCTTTCCTTCTTGTTGGCAATTTCTTTAGGGATGCATGTAGTAGCTTCCTCAAATGTTTTGCCGTTTTCAAAGCCTTCCTTAAGCATAGAAAAGATTTTCTGTAAGTCTGTTAGCACGAAATCATCTGGCCTTAATCTTGAAATCCCGTAGTAAAAAGCTTTTTCATCTACAAGCATCGTCCCGATAACTGTATATTCAAGCTCTACATCCCTTGCAGCTGCCACTACTCTACTCATCCCTCCCTCCTCTTCTTTTGTCTGTGCCTACTACGTGAACGGCAATTCCGCACTCAAGCAGTCTTGAAATAGCTTTTTCAGATAAAAGGCCAGGAGAATCCTCGGTTCCGATAAACTTTGAGGGAGGAGCTATATTTGTTGTTACTATGATGAAAGTCTCTGTGTCGTAAGCCTGCAGGATTAGTTTTTCTAAAGCAGGAACGGCATCTTCTTCTAAGTCGTCAATCATTATGATGTCGTAGAACTTTGTAATAGCCGTAAATGGAATTCTTTCCCAGAATTCGTAGTGAGTTCTTGAGGGTGTAATCTTTGTTTCAACGGCATAGGTGATGTCGTCTGTAAACTGCTGGAGCTCTAAGGAACCGTTGTATAAACCTAAAAGCTCATCGTTTGTAAGAAATAGAGGGTAAAGCTTTTCCGTTACTGTTTTTATAGCAAGATACTTTACTCCCATTAATGTCTTATAATTTCCTATATCACCGCTTAAGATTAGGAAAAGTGGTTTGAATCCCTTTTCTCTTATCTCTTCTTCCTGTCTTTTTATTTCATTGAAGTAGGTTCTCGTATATTCTTGCGGAATAACGTTTTTAGACATAGCTTTAATTAACAGCGGAATATCTCCTTTGCGGTTTTTCGGCAGATTGCAGTTAACTAAGCTGTTCCAAATCCTGCTGTCGCAATCTGCCGTCTTTTCTAAGAATCTTTTTAGGTCGTTGAGAGTTAAAGTTTTCATCTCCAACCTCCCTTACAAGCGAATTTGACGTTTGGTGTATTTGTTACTTGATAAGAAACCGGTTGGCTTGTTAAATCAGTTACTCTGTAGCTGAAGGCAAAGAATGAATATCCTTTGTCTATTATCCACTTATCGCGGAATTTAAAGAAGTCAGGAACCTTTTGGATTAGTTGATTAGCAAGGTCTTTTAGTTCCTCTTGGTTAGCTGCAGAATTAAGGAGAGCTTTCTCTACTCTTTTTATTGATGCTGTATCAATTAGAGGGTACCTGTTGAATCTTCTCTTATACTCAGTTTTAAAGGCATTAATGATTTGTTGAACTACAAGAGATATTAGAGAAGGAGTTATTTCCTTCTCTTCTAAATTCTCCTTTCTTTCTTCCTTTTCATCACCATTCGGTTTTTGCTCGGCGGGTTGGTTTTTTACCTCCTTTTTCTCTTCTCTAATATTTTCTTTTAAATTTTTATCTAAATAATCTTTTCTAGAAATATTATTTACGGTGCCATCTGGGCTTTGTGAGGCTTGGGCTTCGGGAGATTTTTTAGACCCATTTTGGGTCTTACTTAGACCTATATTAGGTCTTTCTAAAACCTGTTTTGGGTCTTCTTTAGACCCATTTTGGGTCTTTTTTAGACCTTTATTAGGTTTATTTGAAGAACCTAATTTAGTTGTTATGAATTCTTTTAATTTATCAATGTCTAAAGAGATTTTCTTACCCTCTCGTCTAATGAAAGGGAGTTGTTTTAATTCACAGTAGATATGGTCTTTCCTTATTCCCGTTTTCTCTGCTAAAATATCAATGCTAAAAGCCCCTCCCCCTTTGAGATTGAGGAAGGAGAACAGGCAGAGGACGATGCACCTCTGCCTGTTAGTGAGAAGTTTTGAGTTGTAGAGGAGTTCGGGAAAATCGTAGAGAGAATATTTTTCTTTACTCATTATTTAACCTCCTTTAACTGCTGTTTAAACTTGATTAGTTCGTCTATTGCCTCGTCTATTTCTTTGATGCAGGCTTTAGCTTCCTCTTTTGTTATTTCTCCATCCTCTAACGCTTTAGCTATTTCGGAAATAGCTTCTCCAGTTTCCTTCATTAGTTTTCCAAAGGTTGTAGGGAGAGAACAGGAGTTAATTTCAATAGCCCTCATCCCGATAAGTTCAGCTATTTTTTGAACCGGCTTTCTGAGTTTTAATCCTGCTATGAGAGCTAAAAATCCAGCTAAGGAAGGAACTCTTTCACCGGAGGCGTATTTCTCAACCGATTTCGGGCTAACTCCTACCTTGAAAGCAATTAGCTCGTAGGTATATCCCTTTTCGTGAGCTTCAAGAATTGCAAGCTTTACTAAATCCTCGGCAACTGATTGAAAGGCTTCCTTACACATTTTCTACCTCTTGTAGGTTTCTTTTTTCAGAGCTCCCCTTATCCCCTCTCCTGTTAGGTTTTATCTTCAAAACCAGAAGGGAGGGGGAAATGAAAAAGACGCCCGCCGAAGCGGACGCTTTCCTGGAGGGACTCCAGAAGGGGAGGGAAAGGGGGGATAGATGTTCCATCTATCTTACCCCCGCAGGGGTTTTGCGGGTTAAAACATCAAATAGTGTTTTATCTTTTGGGCTTAAGAGTTCTCTTACGGCTTCTTGTGAATATCCTAACTCCAGTAGAGCCGCTGCTTTATCAGAAGGAAGAAATCTTTTCCCTTTTAGGATTTGGTCTAAGAATTGTGGAGGAATGTTTAACTTTCTGGCTAACTCTGATTTACTCTCTTTAAGCTCTATTTCCAATAGCTTCATAATTAATCCTCCTGCTTTAAATATATTAAAGCTATTGCTTCAGATTGTCAATACTTTAAAGCAAATTAGAGGATTGAAAATTGTTTAATGCAGTTGCTATAAATAACAACATGGCTGAGACAATTGGACAGAAGATTGAAAAGTTAAGAAAAGCCCAAAAATTAAGCCGCCGTGAATTAGCCGAAAGAATTATTAGTAAGTTTGGTGGTGCATCAGTTGAAGGAATGTCTCAATACATTTATCAATTAGAAAAAGGAAAAAGAAAACCAAAAGTAGAAACTCTTAATAAAATAGCTGCTGTTCTTAATGTCCCTCCCTCATATTTCTTTGAAGACCAAAGCCAAAAAGAATTTGAATACTTAGGAAAGTCCGACGGTTATGTAAAACTTCCGATATACGGGGAGGTGGGAGCTGGGGACATGATAGTTCCTGTTTCAGAAGGAGATTTCTACGCCGTTCCTCTTGCTGGTAGGGCAAAGCCTAAGAAAGACTGGTTTGTTCTAAAAGTCAAAGGGAAAAGCATGGAGCCTTACATTCACGACGGCTCTTTCTTGGTAGTAGAACCTGCTCAATTTGGATATGCAGAAAGCGGTCAAATAGTAGTTCTCTGCGAAGAAGATGGAGATTACCTGCACGGTTGCACGGTAAAGAAAATAAAAGATGCAGGGGATAAATGGTTAGTAATACCTCTTAATGAATCGTTTGAGGCTTATACGGTAGATAAAAACAGAGCAAAAATAAAAGGCATAGTGCGGAAAGTGATTTGGGAGCCGTAATCTTTAATCTCATTTAACTGTTGCAACACTTAACTTTAATCATACTGCTTTTATAGTTCCTTATTTCTCCCTTGACAATAAACTCAGCAAATAGAAAAAGAAACCGGAAGAGATTTTGGAGTTTTACGCGAGGCGTTAAAGTTTAAAGATTTACCTAAACTCTATCTTAAAGAGTATAAAGACAGACTTTACCTTCAAATGTACAACCAATCTCTTAAAAAGAACGTTAACATAGCGAATTTAAAAGATGAAGAGCATATACGCTTTCTCCTTAAAACTTTCGTAACTCTCTGGAATGACTACAGAGAAAGTCTGGAATAAGGTTGGTTGAAATGATTACAACAAGCTGTGATAATGTTGATATGGAGATAGGGAAGAAGATAAAATTACTAAGGGAAAGAAAAGGATTGACTCAACAGGAGCTTGCCGAGTTAATAGGGACAACTCAGCAAACAGTTGCTTACTGGGAGGTAGGGCAAAGGAAACCAAGATATTCTAAACTGCAAAAATTAGCAGAAGTTTTTGGAGTTCCTATATCTTACTTTTTAGAAGATAAAAAACAACACTGGGATTTAAATACTGTATTTCAGGAAGGAAAAATAATTCCTGTCCCAATTTATGCTGAAGCTCAAGCTGGTTCCTTTGGTGGGTACACAATGCCAACGCCTGAAAAATACTTTCCAACACATGAATCGATGCTAAAAGGACTTCCTCCTGAGAGAGTTTTTTGGATAAAGATCCAGGGGCATTCTATGGAACCTGAATATCATCCGGGGGATATGATTTTAGTGGCTGACCCTTCTTGGTATGAAGTAAAAGAAGGAGCTCCAGTTGTGGTTTTAAACGGTGATGGGGAATTAACTGTTAAATATTACCACTATGACCCTAAAAATAAAATGATAGTTTTAGAACCAGCAAACCCTTCCTATAAACCAATACTTATTCCAGAAAAGGAACTTTTTTCTGGGGAATATATCTTTTTCCCGGTAATAGCACACACAAGGATTTATTAATCCCTATTTCTTTCCTGCCTTCTAACGTTCTTTCAATATTCGTTCTATTTCATTCAATATAGCCTAATTTTTAGGCTTTAATTCCATTCTTCCCTGCCTTATAGTAATCCAAGGAGGTTAAAAACCTTGACTCTTTCGGAGCTTTACCAGAGGAAGGCAGAAATCCTTACGGCCATTCAGAAGATAGAAAAGGAAGGGCAGGAGTACAGAATCGGCGACAGGTGGATGAAAAGGGCTGACCTTCCTGCACTCTACAAGCAGCTTCAGGAGATTAACTCTCAGATTCAAAGGATTGAATCGGGGGGAACGTTTACCTTCGTGAGGTTTTCAGGGTGAAGGTTTTGGAAAAGGTTGAAAATCTAATCGGATTTTTCTTCCCTAACTGGAGGGCTAAAAGGGAAGCTTTTAAGCTCTACTCCCGTTCATTAAAGGCTGCCGAAAAGGGAAGGCTTACACAGAACTGGAAAAACTGGGTAACTTCCCCCAACTCCATTCTTTCAGAGCTCTCAACAGTTCGCTCCAGAGCAAACTGGCTCTACGAAAATAACTGCTGGGTAAGGGCTTCCGTTGACATTTTACTTTCCAGAATTGTAGGTTCAGGAACTACTTTACAGGCTCTAACAAAAAATGAAGTCTTTAACGATAAGGCCGAAAATCTCTTTAAGGAGTGGAGTTATTCGGCAGACTACTACAGACAGTTTCACTTTGGAGACATAGAGAGGTTAGCGATTTTAAAGCTCTTTACCGATGGTGGTGTCTTTTTTCACATTGTAACCGATACCGACAATAAAGACACAGCTCCTTTTTCAATAGAAGTTCTTGAATACGGAAGGCTTGCATCTTTTTGGGATAAGCCTTACGGGGATAACGAAATAATAAACGGAATAGAGGTTGATAAGTCCGGGAAAGTAGTTGCATATCACTTTACCGTGGCTCCAGACAGCTTTCTTAATCCTACCCTTGAAACTAAGAGAGTTCAAGCTGAGGATGTAATTCACTTTTCTCCGTTTAGAAGGCCTCACCAGCTTTTAGGAATTCCCCTCTTAGCTCCTGTAATTCCCTATGCCTACCACCTTGACGACCTGATAGAGGCGGAGCTGATAAATGCAAAGGTTTCAGCAAGCTTCGGAATTGCAATTAAGAAGAACGCTCCTGTGGGACAGTTTAACCAACAGACCCAGCAGAGGGAACTGGAGATAGCTCCGGGGATGATAGCAGAGCTCAATCCTGGAGAGGACATTGCAGTTATAGACCCAAAAAGACCGGGGAACACATTTGACGACTTTGTAAAGCTGATTTTAAGGGGAATGGGAAGAGCTATTGGCCTTTCCTACGAGCAGATTTCTGGGGATAAGTCGGAGGTTAACTACTCATCTGCAAGACACTCAGAACTTGAGCTCAGGGATTTCATCCTTCCATTCAGGAAGTCCCTTGAACGCTACTTCTTAAGGCCCGTTTACACCGAATTTGTGAAGAATGCCGTTAGTTTGGGCAATCTGAACATAATGGGTGCAATCAAGGACTGGAGAAACTGGACGGCTCACAGGTGGATATTTAAGGGATTTGACTGGGTTGACCCTCTAAAGGAGGCTCAGGCAAAGAGGTTGGAGCTCCTTTTGGGACTAACGACCCTTGCAGATGAAGCTGCAGCAAAGGGTAAGGACTGGAAGGAGCTCGTAAAACAGAGGGCTAAGGAGGTTGAGTTCATGGACAGTCTCGGTCTTTCAGATATATCCGAAACTCAGGTTAGGGGTAAGAAATGGGAGTAAAGCTAAATCGGAAGGGCTACAACCACGCAAAGAAGCTGATTGAAGAGGGAAAGGTAAATAAGACAAGTGACTGGAGCTTTTCAACAGAGGACGAGAACAAGCTCCTTGGAGACGACAACTGGGACGAGTACTCAAAGTGGTTTTTAGCGGTTGACGACAGTGAGGATAAGGAAACCAAGGCTCACTACAAGTTTCCCTACGGGAAGAATGGAAAGGTTTATAGGAGGGGGCTGATTGCTGCGAAACAGAGAGCTTCTCAGCACGGCTACACGGAAATAGAGAATGCTGCAGATAGGCTTTTGAAGATGATTGACGGGGATGACGAGAGGAGCTCCCAGACCGAAAAGAGAGAAGTTCCTTCAACCGGTGCTTTGGTCAGGAGGAACTTCAAGGTTGAAGTAAGGGGAATTGTAGATGAGGAAAACAAGATTGTGGAACTCTCCTTTTCTTCAGAAACTCCAGTAGATAGGTGGTGGGGAAAGGAGATTCTCCTTCACGACAGGGATGCCGTTGACCTAACTCCTCTTATGAGTGCGGGCTCTGTTTTGAGAAATCACGATGCAGACCAACCCGTTGCAGTTCCTTTAGAGGTCTGGATAGACGAAAAGGAGAAAAAAGGCAGGGCAAGAATCCAGTTTAAGAATACGGAACTTTCTCAAAAAACTTGGGAGGAAGTTAAAGAAGGGCTTATAAGGGGAGTTTCCGTTGGTTACGTAGTTGATGAGTGGCTCTACTTGGATGAAAAGGAAACCTGGAAGAGGTTTGAAGGACCTGCTTACGTAGCCAAGAGGTGGAAAGTCCTTGAAATATCACTAACGCCAATTCCTGCAGACCCAAGCGTAGGGGTTGGAAGAAATACCGAAACAAATGAAAAGGAGGTAGATATGCCTGAAGAAGCTGTGAAAGACCAAATAGAAAAAAGGGATGGGGTTCAAACCCCACAAGGAGAAGAAAAGAGTATTACTCCTGAAGAGATTGCAGCTCAGGAAAGAAAAAGGGCTGCTGAAATTCTAACTCTTTGCAAGATGCACGGGTTAGAGGAGAGGGCTCAGGACTGGATAGAGAAGGGGCTTTCTGTTGAGCAGGTCAAGGATGAAATACTCAAAGAACTTTCTCAAAGGAGAACTGCCGTGGGAGCAAGCATTCAGGTTGTTAAAGAAGAGAGAGAGAAGTTCAGGGAAGCTGCCGTTGATGCAATCCTCATGAGGGCAGGTAGGAAGATTGAAAAGCCTGCCGAGGGTTCAAGAGAGCTTATGTCCTACAGACTTGAAGATTTGGCCAAAGAAGCTTTAAAGAGAAGCGGAGAGAGGGTAACAGGGTCAAGGACTCAAATTATTCGCCGTGCCATGTCAACTTCTGATTTCAAGATTGTTCTCATGGACGCCGTTAACAAAACTCTCCTTCAGGATTACAGGGACATTCCCACAACCTACCAAAAGTTTACAAGAAAAGCATCTGCATCTGATTTCAAGACCCTCCACAGAATTAGGGTTGGAAGCCTTCCATCTCTGAAGCTCGTTAAGGAGGGGGTAGAGTACAGAAACGTTACCCTTGGAGAAGAGGGAGAGTCCTACGCAATAGGTAAGTACGGAGCCAGGTTCGGAATTACACTTGAAACGATAATCAACGACGATTTAGACGTCTTTTCAAGGATTCCAGCTCAGCTTGCCCGTTCTGCCAAGAGGACTGTTGAGGAGACCGTTTATGCCCTCATCCTTCAAAATCCAAAGATGTCTGACGGCAAACCGGTGTTTGATTCCTCTCACAACAACTTAGGAACTGCAGGGCCTATAGGTCTTGATACCCTCAAGGAGGCAAGGACGAAGTTTAGGACTCAAAAGGATGTTGACGGACACTACATAAACGTTATGCCTGAATTCCTCTTAGTTCCTCCAACGCTCTTCACAGAAGCTCAGATGTGGATGAAGGACACTACCCTGCCCGGTGGAACAAACGAGCAGAGAAACCCATTTGCCAACTTTGCTCAGGTTATAGAGTCTCCTTACCTTCTGCAGGCTGGAGATGTAGAGGGTTCTGAAACTGCATGGTACTTGTTCGCTTCTCCTAACTCCATTGACACGATTGAGGTTGCCTTCCTTGACGGAAAGGACACTCCTGAAATCACAACAAACGAAAGCTTTGATAACGACGTTCTTGAATTCAAGGTAAGGCTCTTCTTTGGAGCTGCATTCATTGACTACAGAGGAGCATTTAAAAACCCAGGAGCTTAATTGAAGGAGGATGGCTATGAAGAACTACGTTTATGAAGGAGATGAAATTGTTCTTAATGTAGGAACTGGAAAAACATCAGGGACTCCCGTTGCCGTTGGAAACATCGTGGGAGTTCTTCTAACCGATTCCGACTCTGACGGTAATGCAACTGTTGTAACAAGGGGAGTTTTTTCTCTCCCCGTAAAGGGAAGCGACGGCACAAACAACGTTGCCGTTGCTGTCGGAGACAAGCTCTACATCAAAAACGGTGTTATCAGTAAGGATGCAAGTGGAGTTTTCTTTGGTTATGCACTTGGAACCGTTACGGCTGGAGCAACAGAAACCATTGAGGTGAAGGTCAATTGCTGACAGACGAAAGGAATGTTTTCTATGAAGATTTCGGGGTTGACGTTGCACGGGAGGACGGCTCAACCTTCCGTGCCGTTCCTTTTGATGAGGAAACCTTTTCAGATGAAATCGTTGACGGAAGGGCTACAAACCTTGTGGAGTTCTACTTAAGGGCAAAGATGGAGGAAGTAGAAACTCTCTCAACCGGGGAAAGGCTGACGGTAAACGGTGAAACCTACTACGTGGCCAAGAAGAAGGTTTTTAGAGGATTAAAGGAGACGTTCATCTACCTATCGAGGGATGCTGTAAATGAAACGATTTGAGATTATGCAGTTTCTTTCTAAGAAATTGAAGGAAATTTTACCCGAAAACGGCTACCAAACGGATACGGGAAGATTTGTTTTTGTAGCAAAGGCAACTCCTCCAGACCCTGATAGATGCGAAGTTCTGATTTACGACCTTGGGCAGGAAAACGAATACAGGAATGGGATAAGGCAGAGCTCTTTAAGCGTTGAAGTCTTTGTAGTGTCAAGTGAACCCTATCAGGAGCTTATAAAGAGAGTTTACGACATCTACTCTGCAATAGAAAAAGACCCCTTTCTTTTTGGCAGTTCATCCCTTACTAAGGTTGAAAGCGATGAATTCCTCTTGGCTCAGGAAGATAAAAGGTATTTAGGATGTTCCATCAAGTTATCAATCGTCTATTTAGAGGAGGCTTAAATGAGGGCTTCAAGAAAAACAGTTGTTCTTGCAAAGATAGAAGATACCTACGGTGTTGATGCTTTACCAGACCCTACAAATGACGCAATACAGGTTGTCTCAGCTGACCCTTCTCCTGATTACAAGTTCTTGGAAAACAATGAGCTTTCTCCAACCCTCTCCCGCCGTCCCGGTATG
Organism: Balnearium lithotrophicum; assembly: GCF_900182585.1. Classification (NCBI taxonomy): domain Bacteria; kingdom Pseudomonadati; phylum Aquificota; class Aquificia; order Desulfurobacteriales; family Desulfurobacteriaceae; genus Balnearium; species Balnearium lithotrophicum. The sequence goes on from NZ_FXTM01000014.1 coordinate 40,108, forward strand.
AGTGCAGGGGGAACGTGGAAGATTGACATTAAGGTTAAATTGAGGGGAAGCGGGGATAAAACAAAGGAGCCGAGAATTGGAAGGTTAATTGAGGCCTGCTCCTTCAAAAAGGAAGTTCTTGATTCAGATGGGGACGGCTATACCGATACTTACAAGTACACCCCAATTTCCTCTCTGGACTCTCAAAAGAGCCTGACAATTTACCTTTATAAGGATGGAGAGCTCTACAAGTTTGTAGGCTGCAAAGGAGATATTTCTCTTGATGCAGAGGTGAGGGAGTTTTCAGAGGTAACATTTTCATTTGTAGGAAAGCTCTTGGAAAGAGTGGAAGCTCCCGTTCCAGACGTTACCTACGAGGTCACTAAACCGGTAGTCTTTAAAGATGCTATGTGCAAGATTGACGATACCTTTGCTCCGAGGTTTTCAAAGGTTTCTATTGGGCTTAATAACACGATTACGGCAGTTGACGATGCCAACTCTTCAGATGGAATCTGGAAGGTCTTTATAACAGACAGAAAGCCGTCAGGCTCTTTTGACCCACTTGCAACCCTTCCTTCCGAATACGACTTCCTCACAAAGTTTGAAAACGGCGATGTTGCTACCTTGAACTTCACTTTAGGACAGGAAGAGGGCAACAAGGTAGTTGTTACCTCAAAGATTCAGTTTAGCGATTACAAGTTCAGTGATAAGGATGGAGTTCTCACAAACGATATGACGTTCAACCTCGTAACAGAGAACGGGGATGATGAGCTGATTATTGAGTTTAAGTAATTAAAGGAGAAACCATGAATTATGAGCTTTTTGCCCTAATTGTGTTTTTCGGATTAGTCCTTGGCTTTATAGGTGGTAGGCTTTTAAAGTGTGAAGCAAAAAGTTCTTCCAAAAGATATAGATATATCGGTTATCAGCCTGAAAGTGAATTACTTACTCAACCACCCAAAGGAGGAAGCGGGTTAACAAGGATTGGCAGGAGTGGAGGAGCTAATCCCCTACCAGCAACAAAGAAACCTGAGTTTAAGAAAATCCCGCCACAAACTTGCAAGGAGGTGAAATGATACCTGTTAGTAAAGTTCCAGAACTCTTGGATAAGTTGGGAATGAGTGAGGAAGATGTTAAGAAAATGGTGGCGGATACGAGAAAAACGATAGAAGGAGTTTTTAGCAAAGAGGAAGGGAAAGAGGTCGAAAACCTTATTCTTCCTGAATTTCCCGTTTCAAAGGCGATAGAGGTTTTAAGAACTGCAGGAATTGACCCCGATTCTTTCAACAGCGTCTTTGAGGTTAAGGCAAAAGCACTGGCGGTTCTCTACGAGATTTTTTTTGGCCGTACGTCAGAATTAGAAAAGCAATGATTCTCTACTACCTGCAGAAGAGTGGAAAGTTTACCTCATGCAGTGAATGCAGGGAGAAGGGATTGGACGAATACGGAAACTGTCCCTTTCTTCCGAAAGAAAAACACAACCCAAGAGTAGTTTACAACTTGGGGCAGGAGCAATTTGAGTTTTGTCCTGTCCCGTTGGTAGATAAACAGGCAGAGATGGATTTAGAGATGGCCAATCTATTCTGGCAGTTTGGAATTTTGCCAAGGTCTGGAGGGTATTTGGAACAGCCCTATCCTGAAATGGTTGTGTGCCGTTACTTAGCTTCTTTCTTAGCCAAGGAGAGTAAAAATGAGTAAGCAAACCCACGAGCTTTATTTGTTGATAAAGGCTCACGACGAGGCAACGGCAAACATAAGAAAGATTCTAAAGGGTCTTGAAAAGGATATAAACAAGACTCTTGAAAGAATAGACAAAATGGAAGACTCCTTTTCGGGAGTGAATAGGGTTATCTACAAAGCAAAGCAGCACCTTCACCAGTTAGCAGATGAGGCGAAAGATACAAGTGGGGCATTTCAGGAGTTGGGTTCGTCTATAAGGTTCACCCTTGGAGCTATAGGAACTTACGTTGGACTTGATTCGTTAAGGGATGCACTTGAGTTTGCTCTGGACTACAACAGAACAATTGAGGATACGAGGATAGGGCTTGCAGCTGTTCTCTCATCTGTGGGGCAGATAAAGGACAGCACAGGCCATTTGGTCAAGGGACAGGAGAAATTTAATGCTTCCCTGCAGATTTCTGAAAACATAATAAAGAGACTTCAACAGGCAAACCTTAAGACTACGGCAACCTTTGAGGAGCTCCTTGAATCTTTCCGCTCCATTCTCGGCCCTGCGATGTCTGCAGGTTTTAATCTCGACCAGGTTATAAAACTTACTACTGTAGGAGTTAACGCAGTAAAGGTATTGGGGTTACACGATATAAGGCAGTTAGTTCAGGAGTTGAGAGACATTATCCAGGGAGGGATTCAACCAGGAGCTTCAACTTTAGCTACTACATTAGGAATAACAGATGCTGATATTAAAAGATGGAGAGAGGCAGGGGTACTCTACGAAAAATTGATTGAAAGACTGGAAGGTTTTGCAAGGGCATCTGACAAACTTCAGTTTACTTTTTCAGGACTCCTATCTAATCTAAAAGACATTCTTGGTATGACTTTAGGGGAAGGTACAACTCCACTATTTAACTTTTTAAAAGAACAGATACAGGGAATTATAGGAAGCATTGCAGAAGTAAAATATACAGCAAGCGGAGCAATAGAAAGTATTACCCCTAAACCTGAAGTAGTTCAGAGATTACGACAAATATCCTTAGAGTTAGAAGATGTCATAATCGACCTGAAGGAAATAAGTAAATTAGCCTGGCATCATAGAACGCTTCTTGGAGAGGTTCTTAAGCTTATAGTAGCTTATAAATCTCTAAATTGGGTTATCAAAAGCATTTCAGCTGCTTTGATGGCAGTGCGATTTAATCCTTTAATTTTCGCCGTTTCAGCTTTAGGTTTGGCATTTTTAGAATTGAAGGATAGGGTAGATATAGGTACTCTTTCTTTAAAGAAAGCCGGAGAAGCTATCCCAAAGGAAGTAGATAAGATTAACGAAAGCCTTGAAGAATTCAGAAAAAAGATTGCACAGCTAAATTCTGAAAAACTTAAATCAATTGAAATAAATCTACAGCAAGAAATTGAAGATACTCAAAGAAAAATAGACAAGCTTAAAGAAAAGCTTTCCACATTTCCCAAGAAAGATATTTCTGGTCCTCTGGTAGAGTTGAAGTTACAATCTCAGGCCGTTTCAGGTATAAAGAGCTGGCAAGATTATATGAAGGCTGTTAAAGGGAATCAGCCTGTTTTTACAAAAAAACAGCAAGAGATATTAAAAATTCAAAACCAGTTGGTAGGTTATGAGGAAAAGCTTCAAATTCTGAAGAAAAAGATGGCTCTCCTAAAAGGGAAAGAGTACGAGGTTTTCGGGGCTTCTCTTCCTATTCAGTTATCAAATTATAAGTCAGAATTGAATTCTCAAGTTCAGTTAATTCAAGAGAAATTCAAAAAACAAGAACAGGTAATTTCTTTTTCCTATCAGCTTGCCAAAGCTCAGTTAGACAGGCTTAAGCAGTTAGGAATCATAGGAGAAAAGGATTACATAGAATCCCTGAAAGCCCTTGTTAACTGGGAAACCAACAAGGAAATAGAAATTAGGAAAGAATCTTTTGAAAAGAAGAAGAAAGAGTACGGAAAGCTCCTAAAAGGCTATCAGGAGGCTCTAAAGAAGGCTACAAAGGAAAGCGATAAAGAGGAAATCAAGAAAAAGATAGACGAGATAACCAAAGCATTGGAACTTGAATTCAAGAGATTTCAGGCTGAAATAGAAAGAATCAAATCACAGGGAAAGATAAGGCTCTTTGATTTAGATACTCAGCTGTTAGTTTTTGACAAGGAACAAAAAGACAAGTTAGATAAACAGCTTCAAGAACGGGCAGAAAGAGTAAAGAAGCTCATAACCGACGTTACGGGGCAAATTCCCCAAATTCAGGCAGACATAGAGAAAAAGCTTGCAGAAGCCAACCCTCTTGACCCCTACCAAAAGAAATTCGCAGAAGTGAACAAGTGGACAGCTTCAACTATTAGCAAAATTGAGAAGCTAAAACAGAAATTAGACGAGTACAAGGACGTTAAGGGTGTTAAGGAGCTGATAGCACAGCTTCAAGAACTTGAAGATAAAACTAAAGAAGCTGGGAAAGCGGTAACTGAGCACGTTAAGGAGCTCCAGAAAGCAGATACCGATGCAGTTACTGGGGCGAGAAAGGCTTTAGACGACATTTCAAAGGAGATGCACCAAACTGGCAAATACGTTCAGGAGCTTGTTAAAGACACCGTTTACGGTATTGAGGACATCCTTTCTAACAGAGTTTTGGAGCTTTTAGAGGGAAGGGCTATAAAAATCAAAAATCTCTTTCAGGATTTAACGAGAGAGATTCTTTCAATGTTTGTCAGATTAGGAATAAGGGAAACCGTCGGGGTTAGAATTGCTGACTTCTTTAAAGCTCTTTTCCCAGAAAAGAAAGCATCCGGAGGAATCATTACAGGAGGAATACCGGGTAAGGATTCTGTCCCCATCCTTGCAATGCCCGGAGAGTACGTTCTAAACAAGAGTGCAGTTGATTATTACGGCGTTAACTTCATAGAAGCCCTTAATAGAATGAGGCTTCCAAAGTATGCAGGTGGAGGAGTTGTTGGAGCTCCCAAGCCAGCAGTTCAACATCAGCCTCAACCTCAAACGATAGTTATTCAGAACTCCTTCCATGTTACAGACCCTGTCAGCTTTGAAAAGTATGTAAGAAAGAGCGGTATAGATAGGCTCATAGCTCAAAGGGTTAGAGAGGAATTGGAGAACGGATATTAAGGGGGAAGTGTGAAGTTTTACCCGACTGAGATTCCGAGTCTGCCAAACGGAACTTTGAAAACCGTTACATTTAAAACTCTCGTGTCCAACCTTGAAAACGGCAGGGAATTTCGTAGGAGAAAATGGCTCTTTCCAAAGAGAAGCTTTCGGCTCAAATACGACGTTCTAACACAAGAGCAAGCTGATACACTCTGGAATTTTTTCATAGAGCATCAAGGAGCTTACAAACCATTTCTCTTTCAGTTTCCCTACAAAACAAAACACTACAATGAATTTGTGGCACAGGCAGACGGAAGCCAAAAAGTCTTTGACCTTCCATCAAAGGATGCCCAGGACGTTGTTATCTACTTTGACGGCAATCCTGTAGGTGGATTTTTCTTTCTTCCAGAGGGAGGAGAGTACGGAAAGGATAGAGTGGAGTTTAAGGAGCCTCCTCCTGCTGGTGCTTTGATAACGGCCGACTTCTACGGTTATTTAGTGATTACGGCAAGGTTTGCAGAAGATTCTCTATCCTCTGAAATCTTTAAGGCTTACCTGCAGAGAGTGGGCATAGGAATCGTGGAGGTTAGATAATGCAGTCTTTACCCTCTGAAACCCTTAAACGACTTGAAAGCCTTTTTTCTACTACCTGTTTACTCTTGGTCTTTTACCTTGAAGAACCCTTAAGGTTTGCAAATCTTGACATAGATGTCTGGTATGAGGGGAAAAGGTACGTTTCCGTTCCCTTCAAAATAGACGAGGTTTCAAGGGATGGGAGATTAACCTCAGATACCTTGGTAGTTACCTTTGATAACGTTTCCCTAATTCCTGCCTCAACGTTTTTAAACGGAGATAAGAGAGGGAACGGGGCAGAAGTTAAGTATGCCCTGATAGATGATTTTGGGAAACCTGTATCGGTCTTTTCTGTTTTTGACGGGATAATCGACCAGGTAAGAATTAAGGATGGAACTGCTGAGATTACGTTGGTAAGTGACCTTACCCGTTTTTCCAAAAATACTTTTAGAAAGCACATAGCCCTATGTCCATGGAGATTTAAAGACCAGAACTGTAAGTATTCGGGACCAGCATTTTCCTGCGATAAAACTTACGAAACCTGTCAAAAGCTTGGTAATACAAAGCATTTTGGGGGGTTCCGCTATCTTCCGAACATAATGGAAAAACAGCTTCCTTGGGGAAGAAAAAAGTGAGGTTAGCCGAGAAAGTAGAGAAGTTATTGGGGGAAAAGTTAGATATAGAAGGTGTTATTAAGGAGTTTTACCCCGACCTGTCAGGGCTAAAACAGGCAAGGATAAGAAGGGTTGGAGACGTTGTTAAGTGGAACGGTGAAATTATCGGCATATACCTTGGGAACGGCAATCTTTTAACGGCAGAACCTGACGGGGTTTGTGTTGTTCCAGTTCCAAAAGGTTCGACTTTCTGGAGGAAATGATGGGATTCTTTCACAAGATAGGGCACTTCTTTTCTTCTACATTAGGGAGTGCTTTACTTTTGGGGGCTTCCTTCATTCCTTTTTTCACTCCGATTTCTACAATCTGGAAAATTGCAATAGTTGCAACAGCTTTTGCAGGTAGTTACGCTGCTGCTAAATATCAGCAGTCTCTTTTAAAGAGGTCCTTTGGAAAAATTTCTGCAGGGGGGTATTTAGCTAATACCCGCTCTACACAGAGTCAAATCCCTGTGGTTTATGGAAGGTGCAGGGTTGGGATTAACTGGATTTGGGCGGCAACTTCAGGAAATAATAACGAGTATCTCTACATAGTGGGAACCCTTTCCGAAGGTCCTATTGAGAAAGTGGAAGAAATTTGGTTAGACGGAAAACCTCTTGTAGGAGTGAAGGAAATAGAAAAATCAGAAAGCAAGGTTGTGAAGAAGATAACTAATCAGAGGATTAATAAGGTTAAGCTTACTGTAAGCTATCCAAAACTTCTATTATCATCAAGAGCCGACACTTTAGAAATCGCAAGGGGAGAAACAGTTGATAAAGGAAGTTATACTGTCAGTTTTTCTAATGATGGAACTGTAACTGTTGAGGGAAAAGTTATTGACAATGTCTGTGTTAAATGGAGTTATGAGTGGGATGATTATACAAGCTTGACAAAGGTCTGCAAGGAATCCAAGCCTGTTTATCAAAGAATTAATTCCGTTACCTTTAATGAGTTTTCTACAGACGGGGGGAATACTTGGTTTAAAAGCCCTAACGATTTAGTTGAATGGGACTACGTCGTAGGTGGTGAGGATAACTTTAATTCAAAGTTTGGAGGGCTATTCGACGAGGTGAAGAATCTCGGATTCACTGACAATGTCCCTTATACTGCATGTCTTATTGTAAGACTCAAATGGGCAACTGTGAAATCCGGAAACGTTATTCAACCCCGCTGGTCAGGAGTTCCGAACATAACGGCAGTTGTAAACGGTAGAACTGTGGACAATAAGGGAACAGGCTTCAATAAGGATAATCCCGCTCTTATCCTCCTTGATTACCTCACAAATACAAGATACGGCCTTGGAATACCAGAAGAGAAAATAGACATAGAGAGCTTTCTTGAAGTAGCTCAATACTGTGATGAGCAGGGGTTCTCTTTCAATGGAGTAATCTACGATTCGTCTGCAAAGGATGTTGTGGAGCTCCTCTGCAATCATTTTAGGGGAATTCTTATAAAGAGTGGAGGGAAGTACAAACTCAAATACAAAAATCTCTACTTTGAATCTCCAGTTATGAAGTTTGACGAGGCAGACTACATTGAGGGTTCTTTCTCCTACGACTTACCATCAAGAACGAGAATTCCAAACTCCATAAAGGTTGAGTACATAGACCCCGTTATGAACGATACTCCTAATACTCTAACCCTTGAAGTTCAAGACGATGTAACCGTTGAAGAAAATCCGATAGATATAAAGCTCTACGGTGTAGATAGACTTGGAGCTAAAAGGCTTGGAGCTTACTTCCTTGAAAGGGCAAGGCTTAATCATACAGTTACATTCACAACAACTACAAAAGCCCTCCCCTTAGAACCCGGGGACATAATCTCTGTTACCTATAAAGACTTCGGAATAGAGAATCAACTCTTTAGGGTGGAGGAAATCAGACAGGTTGACGATGATACGGTTTCCGTTGTTGCAGTTATAGAAGACTACAAACTCTACAATGAAGATATAGACCTTGAAATAAGAAATGTTGACGTTACAGACTTGCCATCCCCCAATGACCCCCCTCTGCCTGTAGTCCCTTCCGTCTTAGAGTCCACTGAGCTTGATAAAGACGGAACCCCTATGAGCTACGTTGTTGTTAGTTGGCCTCTAACAGAGGGATATATAGACCATTACGAGGTTTGGGTAAATGAGAGTGGGACCTGGGAATTGGCAGGGATAACGAAAGCACCCCCCTACAAAGTCTTGGTCAAAGCAGGTGAAACCTACAAAGTGAAGGTCATCCCTGTAACGATTTTCGGAATAAAGGCAGACTGGGAGGAGTCTCCGGAGGTTTCTATCTCCGTGGCTGGTATAACAGAAGGACCTGTTTTTTCTGGGGGACTGTCCACCAGTATAGACAACACAAAGAAACTCCTAACAGCTACCTGGTCAAGGGTAACTGATAAGGATTTTGACCATTTCACGGTAACTGTCTATAAGAAGGATACTAACGAAATCTTAGACCAATACTTTACATCTACTAACAAAATTACCATTCCGTTAAACTATGAAAGTGATATAACAATTGGAGTTAAAGCCGTTAATACTTCAGGGGTAGCTTCAGAGGAATTTAGAGAAACCATAATAAGAAATCCTTTATTTCCTCTTATTGTAGGGCATCTGAGCTGTGCTGGAAATGTTTTAATTATTAATCCCTGGAAGCCGCTAAACGGTAACCTTACAATAAAAACCCCTATCTTTTTGGTTAGGGATTTCTTCTCCAAAGGGTTTGCAGGACTCAGGTCAGGAAACCTAACAACAGACCAGCTAACCGGTTTGGGGTTTTATTTTGATAATGTAGTTCCTTATAACGATTCTCAGAAAACCTGTCATATTTATAAATTTTCACTAACAGGGGATTTATCACTTATTGACACAATAGAGCTACCGGAGGCTAAGGCTCATCCGTTCTATAGGACAGATACCTCTCCACTTTACGTTGCTGCATGGTTGGATGTTTTTGACTCTAACTTTTATGTAGCTTACTTAGAAAACAAAGATAATCCTACGTACTTAAAAATCTTGAAAAACGGTTCTGACTGGAAAACTCTTGATATTTCGTCAGAAACAGCGAATGTGTACGGGTTTAACTGTAGAGTTTTTGTTTTTGAAAACGAGGAGTTTATAGCGGCTTATGATTACGAAGATAGCGATTTAAACTGGCATTGGAAAGTTTATTCTTCAAGAACAAACTCTTGGATTTCTACAGAAAAACTTGCAAGTTCAGGCAATATTTTCCCTCAGAAGATGAACGATGGGATTTTCTATATAACTAACGACTCTTCTCTTTCTCCGGCAGAACAGTACAGGAAGATAGACTTGAACCTCAACAATACTTTTCTTGCCAATGCCGACCACTTTAGGGCTTACAACCCTTATGAAAGAAATTGGTATATAGGGTATGTAGATGATTATCTCTACCGTTTGACTCAGGACGGTAAAACAGAAACCTGGTGGTATGCTGTTTGGAATAAAGCCTAATTTTTAGGCTTTATTTCTGCCTCCCTATGCACTAACCTAATTACTAAAGTGTAGGGAGGCTTGTAATGGAATTTCCCTTTACCCCTTCGTACGAATCCCTTTCAAAGCTAAAAGGAATAAAAGGGGATTGGGGGGACAAGTTTAAGGTTTCTCTTAACTTTTCTTTTAGTGGAACCCAAAAGAATGATTTTTTACTATTTCACTCAAAAAATAGCTTTAATAATTTCGACTACTATCTGAAAAACAAAACTGTAGGACAAGGGATAAGAAGTTCTTTTAAAGCAAAGGATGTTGATGCAGTTGTTTCTATAAAAGATGGAGCAACTCTCTGGGTAAACGAAAGCATTTCTGAAATTTCAGTTAATGCTGGAAGTGCAGACCAGACGCTAAATGTCTCTCTCTCCCCTATGGGAACCTTAAGAATTGCAATGGAATACGTGGGGGAAGAAGAGTATCTCTACATAGTAGAAGGTGATAACCTATTAATAATTTCTATTCAAAACGATACTCTTATGATGTCTTTAAAAACAACAAATAGTTCCTCAGCTGTAGGTATTTCTGTGAAAGATTTGTACGACGGGGGAGATTTAGGAAAAGTTATATCGTTTTCTGTAGGTTACGATTTAGAAAAGTTTACCTTATCTCACGGTGGGCATACAAAGAGCATCGAAAACAATGCAATTGATATGGCTAATGCTACTGTGCAGTGTCTCCAAAACACTTACGATTTCATTATTTTTGACACAGAATTTCCCGATAGAATCCTCCAAATTCTTAATCAACCGCTGACCGATTCCGTTTCTATTTCCGTAAACGAACCCGACATAAGCATTTCAGAAGCTGTCCCGACCTTTGTTTACGGAAGGCTGGGTGTAACTGCAACTTTCTTAACAAAAGAGGTCAAATTCACTCCAGAAGGAGATGTCTTTAAAACCAAAATTGATTTAACAGAGGTGTAAATTGGGAGTAACGATAAAAACTTCCTTCCAGAATCAAATAGATGCCGTCAACGATGCAGTCAACTATGCTCACTCAAAAGTTGACAGCTTTGTAGCTGGTGTAAGGGGAGAATTCCCGTCTGTTAATGTTCATTTTAACTCTCAACTTATCTGTTCATCTGGAGCAGACGATAATGGTCTA